>RDXK01000045.1 GCA_004292605.1 Bacteroidota bacterium | reverse complement strand
TTGCCAAGTGGCGTACCTTGTATTACCAATAATTTTATACGTTGGTGTTCCTTTTCCGAGGTATAGCTAGAGAATGATAGGAACAGTAACCATAAGGGTAGTAGGTATTGTAAAAGAACCGCTGGTAGTAGTTTCCCGAATTTGGATAAGTGTACCGACTGTGCTGCCTCCGTATAGGCTGCCTCATTTTGGCCATGCCCCTCTAGCCTAATTACATTGCCTGTTACGGCCAATACACCTGCATCTAAACTGCTTAAGGCATTGATGGGTTTAAAGGCATAACTGCCGTAGTGGGCGGCGCTATGCGGGTTAGTGGGTTTCATACTATCCCATTGGTTACGTATATGTTTTTGGGCGGCTATTTGGGCTGCTGCTTGCTGTTTGTTTTGCAGGGTGCTAAGCCAAGTAACTAGGGTAAGTGCTATACCAAATAATAGTAATATTGTTACCAGCCATTTGCTGCGTAGTAGCCCCAGCCACTCATTGTGTAATATAATTTGCATGGCTAGTTATTTAGAGTTGCATAAAATTGATGTAGATGCTTTCTAGCTCCTGCGAGCTTACTTCCTTGGCTGGTATTTGTTTCACTAGTACACCTTGTTTCAATATGCCGATGGTGTGGCAAGTTTCTCGAACCCTAAAAATATCATGTGATGCCATGAGTATACAGGCGCCTTGGCTGGCTAATTGGGTTAATAGAATGGATAGTTCGTTGCTGGCTAGTGGATCTAAACCACTGGCTGGTTCATCTAGCAAATACACGGTGGCTTTTTTAGCATAGGCAATGGCTATACCTACTTTTTGCCTCATGCCTTTTGAGTATTGTGCCGTGGGTTGGTTATGTGCTGTGGCTGCTAAGCCGCAGTGCAGTAAAAACTGTGTAAGCTCCTGTGGTGTGTAGTGTAGCCCAGCTACTTTGCAGAAGTATTGTAAATTTTCGAAGCCACTTAAGTAGGGGTATAAATGTACATTTTCTGGTATATAACCAATGGTATGCCGCTGTGTTACGGGTGGTTGGTTATGAATGGTTGCGGTACCTGTATCTGGCGTAAGAAAGCCCAAAAGCATATTGAGCGTGGTAGATTTTCCGGCGCCATTGGCACCTAGTAAACCATATATTTCACCTGGGGCCACGGTTAGCTGTAGGTTGGTAAGTACGGCCTTACCAGCAAACGATTTATTTACGTGAGATAGCTGAATCATGGTTGAATATTTAATGCAACAATGTTGCAAATATAGTTTTTTAAGGAATAGTG
>RDXK01000246.1 GCA_004292605.1 Bacteroidota bacterium | reverse complement strand
AAAGGAAGGCTACTTACAGGAAAATCCACAATCGGGTGCTATTTCCATCACTGGAAAAACAGAGCAAGTAATTCGCAAGAAGAGTTTAGAAGAAATTTTCGGTAAGCTAAAAAAGTCGAAATCGGGTAACCATGCTTCAAAAAAGTCGGGTACCGGCGATGAGTTTACTGGCGATACAAAATCGTTTCAATTTGGCGATAGACTGGAGCAAATAGACTTTACGGAAAGTATTCGCAATGCTCAAATAAACCACGGTATTACCAACTTACACATGCAGGAAGATGATTTGAAAATTCGAGAAACGGAATTCAAAACACAAACATCCACTGTATTGATGATTGATATTAGTCATTCCATGATTTTATACGGTGAGGATAGAATTACACCCGCCAAAAAAGTAGCCATGGCTTTGAGCGAGCTCATTACCACCAAATACCCAAAAGATACGCTGGACATTGTAGTATTTGGTAACGATGCTCAATTGGTACAAATGAAAGATTTACCTTATTTACAAGTAGGGCCTTTTCATACCAATACCGTTGCTGGCTTGGAATTGGCAATGGATATTTTGAGAAAAAAGAAATATGCCAACAAGCAAATTTTTATGATTACGGATGGTAAGCCAACTTGTTTAAAAGAAGGTGGCCGATACTATAAAAACAGCATGGGTTTAGATAGAAAAATTACCAATAAGTGTATCAATTTAGCCGCCCAATGCAAGAAGCTAAAAATACCCATTACTACCTTTATGATTGCTACCGACCCTTACTTGCAGCATTTTGTACAGGAATTTACCGAGGCGAATAGTGGCAAGGCATTTTTTGCTTCGCTAGATAAATTAGGAGCTTTTATTTTCAACGATTTTGAACGCGGCAAACGCAAAACAGTTTATTAAAATAACATATGGATAATATTTCTACCAAGCCTACCATTGCTACCCTTGGCGAGCTACGTGCCGCAGGTTATACCTACAAAACAGTAAAGCAGGAAATTAGAGAAAACCTTGTAAAAAAGTTAAAGAACGGAGAGCCAAGTTTTGAGGGCATTGTAGGGTATGAAAATACCGTAATACCAGAAACAGAAACCGCATTATTAAGTCAGCATAATATTTTATACTTAGGCTTACGTGGCCAAGCTAAAACTAGAATGGCTAGGTTAATGGTGCATTTGTTAGATGAATATGTGCCCGTGATAGCTGGTAGTGAAATTAACGATCATCCTTTGCAACCCTTAAGTGCCTTTGCGAAGGAATTAATAGCTGAAAAAGGCGATGCTACCCCCATACAATGGCTTCATGCCAGCGAACGCTACGGCGAAAAACTAGCTACGCCAGATGTAAGTGTGGCCGATTTGATTGGCGATATTGACCCCATCAAGGCAGCCAATTTAAAATTGAGTTTTGCAAACGAACAAGTGATTCATTATGGTATCATACCCAAGAGTAATCGGGGCATTTTTGTAATCAATGAATTACCCGATTTACAGGCTCGTATACAAGTGGCCTTATTCAATATTTTGCAGGAAGGCGATGTACAAATACGTGGTTTTAAACTTCGAATTCCTTTGGATATTCTGTTTGTGTTTACTGCCAACCCAGAGGATTATACCAACCGTGGTAGCATTGTTACGCCGTTAAAAGATAGAATCGAAAGTCAAATTCTTACACACTACCCCAAGGAAATAAAACACGCTTTGCAAATTACCCGTCAGGAGGCCAATATTTTGCCCAGTCAGCAGCAGGTAGTACAGGTGCATGAGCTAATAGAAACATTGATAGAGCAAATAGCGTTTGAAGCCAGAAACAATGAATATGTGGATAGGAAAAGTGGCGTGAGTGCCCGTTTAACCATTGCCGCGAAAGAAAATGCAGTAAGTGCAGCGGAAAGGCGAGCCCTTATTTTTGGCGAAAAGAAAACACAGGTTTGGTTAAGCGATGTTTGGGGAGCTATACCGGCCATTACTGGTAAAATAGAGCTTGTGTACGAGGGTGAGCAGGAAGGCCCCTACCAAGTATCGGTAAATTTATTGGAGAAGAGTATTAGAACTTTATTTATACAATACTTCCCTAACCCGGAGAAACAGAAAAAAAGAAAAGGAACCGGCAAAAAATCAGTCGATGAGCAAGCTCCTGAGGTAAATGTGTACAGAGCTATAACGCAGTGGTTTGATGAAGGAAACTCCATTAGTTTACACGGCCAAACTACCGATGCCGAAAAAATGGAAAAGCTTTACAGCGTAAATGGATTGTACGGCTGTGTTACCAAATATTACCCACAAGTAAGCGAGCAAGAGTTAGGTTTATTGATGGAATTTTTGCTGCATGGGTTGGCCAGTTATTCGCTGATAAGTAAACAACAATCGGAGGAAGGTGCCCTTATTTTTAAAGATTTAATGGGCAGTATGTTGGGTATGGGAAACTTTAGCGACGATTTTACTGACGACGATAACTAACCAAGTTTTTTATTTGGCTAGTTCTATCACCTGAGCGTTGGAAAACTTACCATTGTTTACTTCCAGTGTTACCAGTGTTTGTACTTTATGCCAGCCTTGCTTACCGCAGGCACCTGGATTGATGTGCAAACAATCGAAGGCAGCATCGTACTGAATTTTTAAAATATGACTATGGCCACAAACAAAAAGTTTGGGAGCAAAATGGTGAATCAATGGTTTGCTAAAGCTATTGTACCTAGGCGGGTAACCACCAATATGGGTAATTAAAATGGGCGTATTGGCCACGTTAAAAAATATATATTCTGGAAAATAGCCACGTACATCCTGTCCATCAATATTGCCAAAAACACCACGGGTAGGCTTAAAATTTTGCAGCTGTGTAATAATATCTACCGAGCCTACATCGCCAGCATGCCAAATTTCATCTACCTCACTTAAATGCTTAAACACTTGCGGAGGTAGATAGCCGTGCGTATCCGATAATATGCCTATTTTCATTGTGACAATATTAGTATGTTTCTAGTGTTGGAACGAGAAGAAATTATTGACACCATTAAATCAATTGCATGAAAAATTGGCAATCTACCATTGGTATAGGTTTTATAGCCATTGTGTGTACTTATTTATTGGCACAGGCCTATACCTATAAATTTAAAAATGCTGAAACCATTGTGGTTACCGGCCTTGCGGAAAAAGATTTTACTAGCGATCAAATAGTATGGAAGGGTACTTTTACCCGTACCAATAGCGATTTAAAACAGGTATTTGCACAAATACAAACCGACGCGGCTGCCGTAAAAAATTATTTGCGTAGCAAAGGTGTAGCAGATAGTAGCGTAGAACTTAGTAGTGTAGAGGTAAATAAAAATTACAACCAGCAATACGATGGCAATGGTAACCCAGCTGGCAGCGTATTTAGCGGTTATACATTAAGCAACGAAGTAAAAATAGATAGCAGAAATATTGCCTTAGTAGAAAAAATTTCTAGAGAAATTACCGAGCTATTGCAAACGGGTATTGAAATTAATTCGCAAAAGCCCAGTTATTATTTTTCGCAATTAAACACATTGAAAATTGATTTGCTTTCTCAGGCTTCTAAAGATGCTAAGTTACGGGCCACCACCATTGCCGATGCAAGCGACGGCAAATTAGGAAGCATGAAAAAAGCCACCATGGGGGTGTTTCAAATTACCGGTAAAAACGATAATGAGAGTTACAGCTATGGCGGCTCTTTTAATACCAGTTCTAAGGAAAAAACTGCGTCTATCACTTTGAAAGTGGAGTATACAGTCGATTAGTTTTTAGCATTATAAACGGCTGCAAATTCTTTGGCAAAATCGGCCAATTTCACTTTGCCGTATTGGGCAGGTTCATTGTCGAAAAAGTGCTTTTGCATTTCGCCGCTGCGTAACGCTTGGTTCATGGTTACATATCCATTGGCCAATACATCACTTAAACCGGCACCCTTCATACCGCCATAACTTTGCTCGTCGGTAAATTCTATGTACGGTGTACCTGGTTTTCCAATGGCGTTACCCAATTCAGTAGCAATTTCTTGCCAGGTAGCTACATCGCTAGCTATGTATTGAATGGTTTTGCCTTCGGCTGGTTGGGTAAGTGCTGCTACGGCTGCATCGGCAATATCAGTGGTGTGGCTAAGTACTAATGTAAAGTCGGCCGGTTGTGCACTACCAAAAATGTTGGCATGCTGCACCAATCCAATCTGAGAAAATAGGTTGTAATAAAAATAGCTTGGTCGTAAATACACTGCTGTAAAGCCTGTTGCCTTGTTTAAAGCACTTTCCAAATAGGCTAATCCGTCTACCGGGCCAGCACCTGTACCCATATGGGCACCTACGCTGCTTAGCACTACTACATGAGGCACTTGGTTGGAAGCAATGGCATTAGCATAAATATCACTCACTTCTTGCTGATAGCCTTTCCAGTTAGTTACGGTAAACTTGGGAGGTATCATTAAGTATACAGCGTCGGCACCTGCAAAACTTTGTTGAATAAAGGAGGCGTCTTCTACACTGCCAATGGCTGCTGTGGCACCTAATTCACTAATGGCTTCGGTATTGCTAGGGTTGGAGGATATGATGGTTACTTGGTGACCGGCTGCTACTAGCTGCTGAGCTAAAGGTTTGTTTACATTACCAATAGAACCTGTAAGAACAATTTTCATGACTTTTATTTTTTTGTTGGCACAAAGCTAACCTAGTACTTACTTTTGTACAAGTACTTACTAAAAAGTGTGTATGAAAAATATAAAACTGAATTCTACGAATCAACTTAATAAAACGGTTTTAGCCAAATGCCCCGTAACACATACGTTAGATGTAATGGGTGGACGCTGGAAGCCTATTTTACTTTGGGAACTTAGTAATGGCAGTAGGCGGTACGGAGAATTAAAAAAAGCCCTGCCTGCTATTACCGAAAAAGTATTGATAGAAAAGCTAAAGGAATTGGAGGCCGACGGTTTGGTGAAACGCATAGCTTTACCCGTAGTTCCACCGCATGTAACGTATGAGCTTACCAAGGAAGGTGCAAGTTTGCAGCCCATTTTATTGGCTATGGCTACATGGGGTAAAAGGCAGCTGCTCCATGAAATGGAAGTGGGGTAGAAGTGATGAATGCTACAAAATAGAGAGGTAGATTTCATCGCACGCTTTGATATTGGTGTAATAGGTTTTATAATTCAATTTGAAATAAAGACACGGTGGCGTTTTGGTAGTGAGCGGGTAACCCTTCTGTATCCTTTAGCTGCCGTAACCCAAGAAAATCAAATCCGCACTTAGTGTAATAATCAATGAGTCCTTGATTTTCCCCTACCGTATCTAATCGAACATATTTTTTGCCGTTGGCAGCAGCGTAGGTTTTACTCCAATCTATAATTTTAGAAACCAAGTTTTGTCCTCTAAAAACGGGGTCCGTGGCTATTCTATGTATATACACAGCGGGGTCATTATTTCGCTCCTCCCATATTTTAGGGTCGTCAAAAGTGGTAGCCCAAACACAAGCAGTTTGCCCTTGTTGAGTGAGTTTCCACTGTCGTAGTTCATTTAATTCTGTTTCTATCAATTGCTTTTCAAATACTGGCCAATGGCACTGCGATTTTGCTTTTTGGAAGGCGGTAGCTATTTCATACAAGCGAAAAATATTCGGTACGTCCTGCAATGTGCTGTTTTGTATGGTGAAACTGTTCATATTTGGTATTCTCTATCTTGTTTTCTAACAATGCAATGATATTGACTAAAATAATACGTTTTTGGAAGGTAGGGCGGCTTGCATCATTTTATTGATGTAGAGTATTGGCTCTTTTTAGGATTGCTATACCATCTTATAGTGCATGTATTGGCAGGAATAAAAAAATAGGCCACGGTTATTCACCGCAGCCTATCTAAATATTTACCATGCGAAATAGTTACAACTTTATAAACTTCGCTTGCACGTTTTCGCTATTTACCCATTGTGTAATGGTGTAGTTACCACCTACCAAGTCGCCACAATTGATAGATATTTGTTGGGTATTGGCAGGTACTGATATTTGTTTCACCTGCTTTCCGCTCATATTATGTACTACTAATACAGTGGGTTGGTTTACAGGTACGGTAGTTACCACGGCCTGTTGGTTTACTACCGTTGGATATACGCCTAGTTTTTTGGTATTATTTACAAGCAATACTTGCACTCCACTATAGCTAAAGGTTCCATCTTTATCCAGCATTTTTAGTCGGAAAAATGTTGTCCCCTGTACCGCTATTTCAGCTTCGTACCTGCTGTTATTTCCTTTTGCTAATACTGTGCTTACGGTGCTATAATTGCTACCATCTGTGCTTGCTTGCACTTGGTATTCTCTGGCATTTATCTCACTGTTGCTAAGCCATGTAAGTAAGGCTTTGCCCGCTTTTCCTGTTACGGTAAATTGTTGTAAACTTATGGGTAAAGTAGCCCCTTGCGAAAACTCTATATCATCAAAACGCCAAGT
>RDXK01000245.1 GCA_004292605.1 Bacteroidota bacterium | reverse complement strand
GTACTAGGTGTGTTGCTGTTTTTGGTACAAGCAAACAAAATCACCACACTACAAAGAATCCATATTTTTTTCATATGTAAGTATTAATATATTTTAGAAAATTGAGGAAGTGTTTCGTAATAAAAAAAACACTCGCCGGCAAAACCCATGGCACGGTTCAGGGCAATCATTTCTCTAAGCATGGTTTCCTTTACCAAATAGCCATTGCCCAAACTAGTAAGTATACCCGGATAAACCTTCTTTTTCTCTTCGGGCGTAAGTTGCTTTGCTAACTCCTCCAAGGTGTTTTTGTAAGCTTTTATATCGTACCGGTAAACCTGTGGCATTATATAATCGGCATAGCCGCCACGTAACCATGTAGGCCAATCTTGCAGGTACTGTTCTACACTCCACGGATAAATACTAGGAGCCCAGGATACAATACAGTTGGGCTTTTCCGCCTTAACGGCTGCATATAAGTTTTTGCCAAACATACTAAGTTGATCCGCCTTCCATTGTAGCCATTTTTTTTCCTTGGCATCGGCGGGTGGTACTGTACCTGTGGCTGCTTGGTACATAGCTTGCGTTACACTATCATAACCACCTTCTGCTGGCATAGCGGGCAGTCGGTCGTCGCCTTGTACACCATCTATATCATACTTTCTCACTACTTCAGTTACTAATTCTCTCATAAACTGTTGCACTTCTGGGTGCATAGCACTCCACCAGTAAAAACCATTTTTTTGTAGTAACTCCCCCTTACTATTTCTACCTACCCAATGTGGGTATTTTTTTAACCAAATACTATTCTCGTTTTTGTAGGTATAGCTAAACCCGTATTCAAACCAAGCATGTACTTTTAGCCCTTGCTTATGCCCTTCTTCCACTATACACGCAATGGGGTCAAAGCCTTTGTATACATAGCTTTGCTTAATGCCTATGTATTTTTCCACTACTTGGCTAGGGTACATAGTTACCCCATAATTCCACACTACCACATAAATATTATTGAACCCTTTTTGCTTGCATTGCTGTACTGTTTCTATAATATTTTTTTTGCTTAGCAGAGCCTTGCTAGCTACATTGGTAATCCATGTACCTCTAATGCTATCTTGCGTGTAAGCACTTAAAAAACTCACTAGCCATAAAACCAATAAAATACTTTTTTTCATATATTATTTATAGTGCTTGAATGTATTCGTTATACCTATTGAATAAATGACCTGCTTGAGGGTAGGCCGACTGTGGACTCATAAAATGACTAAACTCAAAAGTGATGGCTTTTTCCATCCCTACTTTTCGGGCGGCTTCTAATTTCAGTCTTAGTTTTTCGAACTTAATGGGTAAAAACTTAATGGGCATATCACGGTCAAAACTTTCGCAGTTAGTCCAGCTGCTCAATCCATGCTTATCGGCCAATTGCTTGTTTACACTTAGGTAATCTACCAATTGTTCAAAACCCACATGTCCATCTTGAAAAGCCACTACATCCACCGTACTTTTTATGCCATCTAATATTTCATTCCATTCCGTTTCATGCTCCTTGAGTGATACTGCGTTTTCCTTGGTAAGTGTGCCAGAGGTAGCCATCACAGCCTTCTTACCATCAATCCACGGCGATATTAATGTGGGCAATCCATTACTAACTTCTTTACATTGTTTACCCAATGTATAAAATGCTTCGATAGCACCTTTGGTACGGCGACTAATTTCCATACTCAGGTACCAGCCTTTAAAACTTTTGAAATGTCCGTATTGCTTCCACAATTCATCTATTACAAAACGGTTGGCATCTATTTCGTGTTGCATATTGCCGGTGTCCCAGTATTTGCCACTATCGTATAACCCTATCCATACTTGCATACCATACTTTTCACCTAGCTGTAAAAACAGTGTTAGCAAGTCGGCAGGTGGCGTAAAACATTGCTGCTGCTGAATTAGGTAGGGCGATGGGTAGGTAATAAACTGTCTGTACCCACATCGTATTACAATTACTGTATCTATACCAATACTCTTCATGTGAGCAAAGTCGGCATCCCACTCGGCAGCACCCCAATTTTGGTGAGGTATATCGTGGCTAATTTCATCTATAAATGTTCCTGTAATCTTCATAATCATTTCATTAAGCCTTGGGCTTTTAATAAATCTCTCCACACCATATAAGCGGCTCCGTTAATGTGTAGTCCATCATTAGTAAATTGAGTAGCTAAATCGCCTTTTGCATCGGATAAGGCAAAGTGCACATCTACATAACTGAGTTTATATTTTTTTGCAATGGCTTGCAATTGTGTGTTGAGGTAAAGTATATGTTCCTTTTTATTTTGATGATTTTTAAACTCCTTAAACTGAGCGTTAGTGGGTAGTACGCTTTGTAATATTATTTTGGTAAATGGCGCTAGAATTAAGCAACGTTGAACAATAGCATTATAATTGGCCACAATAACGGAATCCGGTATGTTTCTAGCTAAATCGTTAATGCCAATCATTAAAAATATCTTTTCTGGTTTGCCTAGTAAAATATCGTCTAACCTTGCCAAAACGCCGAATGTAATATCGCCGCTAATACCTCTGTTTTTAACTTTATCGTTCTTAAATATTTCAGCCCATTCCGCAATATCGGTAATGCTATTTCCTAAAAATACAATATCATTTTTTTGAATAGGAAGCAGGGAATGTAAGGAAACCTTTTGCTGATAATAGGTAGTTCTAAAACTAGTATCGTATGCTTGGCAAGCCCCGTATTTATTGGGTAAAACCACGGATACCAATACTAGTAGAATGTAAAATAGTTTATACATTTTTTTCTGTAAGTTGTTTTTGTAATGGCACAAAAGAAGTTACCATAAATGCTGGAATGGTAGCAATTAATACCCAAATAAAAAACTGTTTATAACCTAAATAATCGCTTACCAAACCACTCACCATACTGGCCAAGGTATAGCCAAAATAAGTAATAGCACTACCAAAAGCGTAATGAGCCATTTGGTATTTACCAGGAGCTATTTGCTGCATAATAAAAAGAATGATACCAATAAACCCAAAGCCGTAACCAAAGTGCTCAATGGAAACCGCTGAACCTATTAACCACATATTTTGTGTTTGGGTGATAGCCAAATAAGCATAGGTAGCAAAAGGTAAATTAAACGCTGCACAAAGTATTAATAAAGTAGTACGATTAAGCCCACGCTTTGCTACATAATAACCCGCCAAAATACTTCCTAAAACAAAAGCAATAGTACCGTAAATACCAGCCAACATACCCAATTGGGCATCCTGCAAAGCCAAACCACCCTCGGCTATACTGGCTTTAAAAAACAAGGGCATTATTTTGATGGCTTGCCCTTCTGCAAAACGATACAACACAATAAAGGCTATGCCCCACCAAATATTCTTCTTTGCAAAAAACGATACCATTACATCCTTCAAAGCCAACCATACTTCACTAGAGTTTTTGGGGGCTGGGGTATCCTGCGGTGGTAATTGTTGTTTATTATATACGCCTAATAAAAGCATCACAGCGGCATAAATGAGTAATAAGATGGTCCATGCTTTTACACCACCCAAAGTAGTGGTAAGTATACCGAGTAAAAAAACCATCCCTCCATTAGAGAAAAGCTTGGCAAAATTGTAAAACGTACCTTGCCAGCCTACGTACTGGGCCTGTTCCGTTTCAGAAAGTTCCTGCATATATAAACCATCCGCAGCAATATCCTGCGTGGCGCCTGCAAAGGCCAATACAAAAAATAAACTGAGCGAAATGCCAAAGAAATGAGAGCTGTATAAAGATGCAGCAGCGGCGGCAAATAACACACCACATACTAACTGACTACTATAAATATAATAGCGTTTGGTTTTGTACAATTCCATAAACGGCCCCCAAAGTGGCTTAAAACTCCACGGTAGAATTATGAGGCCAGTCCAAAATGCAATTTCAGAATCGCTGAAACCCATTTGCTTGTAAAGTAAACTTGCTAAAGTGCCGCCCAACACCAAATTAGGCAAACCCATGGCAAACCACGTGGTGGGTATCCACCGTATGGGGGAAGATGATTTAAGTAATGGCAAGACAATCAATTTGAAGCAAGTTATAAAAACATTTTAAAAAGGTTGAAAGAAAAAATAATATTTTTATATAAGTACAAAATTCATAGTTTTACGCAAACGATTGTGCCGTGTTAAAAAGATTCAGTGTAGCAGCCGGTTTAGCTGCCTTATTAGTAAGTGGCCTTGGCTGCGAAAAAAAAAGTGGTACGCCGCAAACAGTTCCTAACCCTACCCCATCGCCGGCGCCTTTGCCCACGCCCGTTTGGGACCCCAATGCCATGAGAGGTGTATGGATAACCACAGCGGCAAGCTCCGTGCTAGATAGCAGAGCCAACATTAACCAAGCGGTAGCCCGCTGTAAAAGTGCTGGTATCAACCATATTTTTATGGTGGTATATAATAATGGACGCACCATGTACCCAAGTGCAGTGATGCAAAATCTTATCGGTCGCCCCATTTTAGAACGCTTTAGCGGTAGAGACCCATTGGCCGAAATGGTAGCCGAATGTAGAGCCAATAATATCAAAATTCACGCATGGTTTGAATATGGATTTGCCTCATCGTTTTCCGCAAATGGAGGCGATATTTTAGCGGCTCGTCCGGCCTGGGCAGCTCGTGATGCCAACGGCTCATTGACCATCAAAAATGGTTTCGATTGGTTGAATGCATTTAACCCTGCAGTGCAGGATTTTATGATCAGCTTGTTCAAAGAAGTGGCCACCAACTACAACGTAGATGGTTTGCAAGGTGATGATAGATTGCCCGCGTTACCTAGTACCGCTGGGTACGATACCATGACCCAAAGAATGTATAGAGATGAAAACAATGGTGCTAACCCGCCAGCAAGTTTTTCTGAAACCAATTGGGTGAATTGGCGTGCACGCAAACTGAATCAATTCTTAAAGCGTTTACGTACCGAGGTAAAAGCTATTAAGCCCAATATCATGCTTACTATGAGCCCAAGCCCCTACCCTTGGGGATTGACAGAATATTTGCAAGACTGGCCTACATGGGTAGATAGCGGATGGGTAGAGGCCATTATACCGCAGTGTTACCGATACGATATTGCTGCGTACCAAGCCACCATCAACCAACAAAGAGGTTTTTATCGTAATACCGCCGTGCCTTTTTACCCTGGTGTGCTGTTAAAATCGGGCAACTACCTGCCATCTGACGGGTTCTTGAGTCAAATGATTCAAGCCAATAGAACGGCTGGCTTTAAAGGTGAAGTATTCTTTTTTTACGAGGGCATTCCAGATAAATTGAATTATTTTCAATACACTTATCCTACTATTCGATAACAATGAAAATATATAAATTACTGCTACTAAGTGCTGCAACCATTGGTTGTAGCACTTTTTTATTAGCACAAAAATTAACGCAATTTGTTGACCCATTTTTAGGCACGGGCGGTCATGGCCATGTATACCCCGGCGCCACGGTACCTTTTGGTATGGTGCAGCTGAGCCCCGATAATGGGCAGGAAGGTTGGGACTGGTGTGCAGGCTACCACTACAGTAGTAATACCATTGCAGGCTTTAGTCATACACACCTGAGTGGCACAGGTATTGGCGACTGGTGCGATATAAGTGTGCTACCATTAACCGACACAAATTTTGCTCGATTTAAACAAATACGGTTACCCTTTTCGCATAAAAACGAACAAGCTCGCCCCGGCTTTTACCAAGTAAAATTGGGCAATGGTGTTAACTGTTCCCTTACCGCCACAGAGCGGGTAGGTTTTCACCAATACGAGTTTCCACAAGCTAAAGGCTGGCTTCGGTTTGATATGGGTTTTGCTATTAATTGGGACAAAACCACCGATGGATTTTTACAAATAGTGAATGAAAATACCTTAGTAGGTTACCGTTACAGTACGGGATGGGCCAAAGGCCAAAAAGTATATTTCGCCGCACATTTTAGCGAGCCTATAGCCAAATATATTTTTATAGATGATAGCCTAAAAACCAATACGCAAGCCCAGGGAAAACTAGTAAAAGTACTGTTAGAATTTTCCAACGCCCAGCGCCTAGGTGTAAAAGTAGCTTTAAGCAGTGTAAGTACGGCCAAGGCCCTAAAGGAATTGGGTGATGCTAGCAATACTAGTTTTGAAAATGCCCGTGTAAATGCCGATAAACTTTGGGAAAAGGAATTGGCAAAAATTCAAATTAAGACTGCCGATGTACAGCAGAAAACAAAATTTTATACCGCTCTTTACAGAACCTGTTTGGCACCCGTAATACACAGCGATGCCAATGGTGCTTACCAAACCCACGACGATAAGCAGCTACGTTTTACCAAAGGAAAGAACAAGTACACCATTTTTTCGCAGTGGGATGTATTTAGGGCTTTAAGTCCGCTATTTACGCTTACCCAAACCCAGCGACTGCCCGATATGATTAATAGCATGCTGCAACTGTATGAAGATAATGGC
>RDXK01000044.1 GCA_004292605.1 Bacteroidota bacterium | reverse complement strand
ATACATACTACCCATTACTTGGCTATGTGGTAGCGTAAGTATGGCAATGCCAATAAACCCACCTAACACCAAGGTGTGGATGGAATTGTAAATATTGGCCAGCCAAATAAACCCGCCAATGCCTGCAAAGGCTAACACCGTGTACGGTATACATTGTATTACCAGCTGCCACCAAGTAATGGGTTTAGCACGCAAAGCCGATAAATGTATTCTAATATTTTGTAGGGAAACTACTGAATGCCAAAGGCCAAAATACAAGGAAAATACTACCAATAAAGGCAGGTAATAAGCCGCTAAACTCGTGGGTACATATAGCAGCATGGCCCTAGTAAAAACATGTATTGGTATTTGTTTCTGGGCAAATAATAATGTAAATACCAATAGGAATACCAGTGCAGGTAGGGCTACCATCACTACCGGCAAATATGCCCAACGCAGTACCGTAAATAGCGAACTATGAAAGGTTTGCAATTCGCTGAGCATTACGGTTACTTGGGGTATATGAAATGCTAAAATGGTACTTAGCATTAGCACACCAAAACTTATTGGTAATAGGCGGCCTACATTACTATTTTGGTTCGCCAAAGGAATATCGGTTTCGCCAAAATGTGTAGCAGATAGGTATAGAAAATAATACAACGATAGGGTGGGAAAAATAAGCCAAGCCACACCATACACTACCATCGGCAATAAGTAAGTAATGTAAAAGCGAACTGCTGAAAATTTAGTGTGTAAAAGGGCTTTGGTTTGCCGCTCCACCAAATGGTCCACAGCACCATGGGGTATACCGGTACTAAGCACTAACACACCAAAAAATAGGTACTGCCACTGAGCCGGTATAGGGTTTACTAAAACATGTATGGCTATGGTTAACAACAATACACCCACCAAGAGTAGGTAGAGCAATTGTTGAAATTTTGTAGGAAAAACTTTTACCATGAAATGCCTTGTTGAATAAACAGTTTTACAAGATCCTTTTTCGGGAGTTGTAGAAAAATTTTTGCTTCGTTCCAAAGGTCGGTATCCTCATCTAAAAACCGCAGAATGGTAGCATACGGCACCCGCTGAAACAATTGCTCCAGCACTGCTTTGGCCGATGCAGGTTTTTGTAGTAATAGTTTTAATAACAGCGAATCGTACATGAAAAAACGGTTGTGTACCAATGCTGGCGGGGGTACACCGTTAAAAAAGCAATCGGCTAATAGGGTGCTATCTTTAAAAATTCTATGAAAGGCATAGCCCGTGGTAGGCTTTATTTTACCTGC
>RDXK01000244.1 GCA_004292605.1 Bacteroidota bacterium | reverse complement strand
ATAGTTGGTAGCTTTTTGCTCACCAATGGTACTAAAAGTGTTGGGTCCCAAATTTTTACCACAGCTGCTTCCGGCACCGTGGGCTGGGTAAACCAATACTTGGTCTTGTAACGGAAGTATGTTTTTATGCAAACTATCGTACAGCATGCCTGCTAAATCTTCCATGGTTAGGGCACCAAGTTTCTGTGCTAAATCGGGCCGGCCTACATCGCCCACAAAAAGCGTATCGCCGGTAAAAATAGCATGGTCGGCCCCAGTTTCATCTTTTAGTAAATAACATGTACTTTCTAAAGTGTGGCCGGGTGTATGCAGGGCGGTTATAGTGCAATTACCTAACGTAAAAACCTCTTGGTGTTTGGCTACATATACTTTGAAACCTGCTTGTGTATCCGGACCATAAATAATAGGGGCGTTTACAGCGGCCGCTAAATCTAAATGACCGCTAACAAAATCGGCATGAAAATGCGTTTCAAAAATATATTTTATGGTAGTGCCACGTTCTTTGGCTAACTGTATGTAAGCTTGTGTATCTCTTATAGGGTCTATAATAGCCGCTTCGCCATTACTTTCAATGTAGTAGGCTGCTTCGCTTAGGCAGCTAGTATATAGTTGTTGTACGTACATAAAAAACCTTTCAGCAAAGATACGTGTGTACTATTACTGAAAGGCCAATTATGTGAGCAAGCTTTTCTTAAAACTAGTGGTTCAGTTGGTCAACAAAAACCATCAAATCGTTTAGGCGTTTGTAATTCAAGGCGTAGTGTACAAATTTACCGTCGCGTTTTGTAACTACTAAATTTGCTCTACGCAAAATAGCTAGGTGTTGCGATGCTACACTTTGCTCAAGCCTAAGCTTCACATAAATTTGTGTTACCGGCATTTCTTTGTTGTCATCGATTAATTTAATAATCTGCTGCCTTAATTTATGATTAAGAGCTCTTAAAGTCAGCGCTGCTTTTTTAGCGGCTGAAGTATCAATTTTGAATGAAACTTTGTCTTCAGGGTTCTTTACCGTGAAGCTGTTGAGTGAACTTGCCATAGTACCTACAGTTAAATTTTGAATGTTCGTAAAATTATTACAATATTCTACTCATTGATAATCATTTAATTATTTTAATATTTTTTTTATCTGGCAAGTCTTGTATCATAAAATGCTTTGCAGTAAAATGGCTCGCTATCAATAAGCGATGTAAAATTTTGCTGCTCCCACGCTTGGTAGGCTAGCCATTGCATGTTAGCAGCAGTGCTCGTAATAGAGGCATCTATAGAGGCTTCGGGTAAAAATTGAGCCACTTTAGCGGCACCATTGCCTATGAATACGGCGGGCATTGACCAGCTTTCTAAAAACTCCTGCGTAAGTACTACGGCCCTTGGCGTAAGCAATTCTTGGTATAGGTGATTGTAGGCGGCTGTAAATACCTCCATCCGTCGGGCATCTATCATGGGTACTATGGTAGTATGGCTTTGTTCTTGGTTCATTTGATTATAATACGTGTAAGCCATTATTTGTAAACTATTCAGCAGTATTAGTGGCTTTTTTAATGCAAAACAAATACCCTTAGCGGTGGCCAAACCTACCCGTACACCTGTATAGCTTCCTGGGCCATTAGCCACAGCTACAGCATCTACCGCATCCCAAGAAATGGATTGCTCCGTTAATAAGGCTTGTATGGCAGGCTGCACAAATATGCCATGACTAGCTGTTTCCGTATTTTGTTTTTCCGCTAGTATGTGTGTGTCCGTCACCAATGCTACGCTGCCAATAGTGTTGGCGGTATCTATACAAAGTATCATATTATAATGGCTGTGCTTGTGTTAGCAAAAGGGAAGAAGGCTTGTACAAGGCATTTTCTTTTTGTAAAAAAACAAGTAATTCCGCTACATGATGTAATCCTATTAATCGGCCCCATTCAAACGGACCGTAAGGGTAGTTGGTACCTAAACGCATAGCGGTATTCATATCAGCCTCACTGGCCACATTTTCCTCTAAAGCAAAAAACGCTTCATTAATAATCATAGCAATGGTTCTAGCACCTACTAACCCAGGCACATCGTAGCTCCAAGTAAAGGATACGTGTGGAAGTGTTTGCAGCACTTTTTCCTGTACGGGTAAGGGTGCTGCAGCTTCTAACGCTTGTGTGTGTAAACCCTTCCACCATACCGTGTTTACCACTAAAGAATGTGTATATGGGGTAAGCAATGGATTGTGTAAAAAACTGATGACTTCATATTGCTGCCACGCTGTGCCAGCCACTGCCGAGGGTAATACCACTTGGGCTAGGGCTTGCGGTAACCAAGTATTCCAGCTAAAATGGTAATGCTGTTGGGGGAAAACTGCTGCCACATGTGCCTCGGTTTCTTGCCCCCAAATCACAATAATTGCTTTTTCTTCCATCCGGTAAAGGTAAGTTGGTTAGGTGGCACAAAATGTGCAACTTGCTGTAAAAATGTACCCCATGCCTAATCAAATTATCTATACGCCGAATGCCCCAGAGCCCATTGGCCCATACTCGCAAGCGGTTTTAGCCAATGGTATTTTGTATGTAAGTGGACAAATACCTATCAATCCTGCCAACGGTTCCTTAGTGGAAGGCGATACCAAGGCCGAAGCCACCCAAGTAATGGAAAATATTAAAGCCATTTTGGAGGCTGCTGGCGCCAGTTTTAACGATGTAATAAAAGCGACTATTTTTTTAAGTGATATGGCATTATTTGCTACCGTAAACGAAGTATATGGTAGCTATTTTACGCAGCATTTTCCGGCAAGGGAAACAGTGGCCGTAAAGCATTTACCTAAATATGTAAATGTAGAAATTAGTGTGCTAGTAAATATGGTGCCATAGCCTAGGCTAGTGGTTATTCTTAGGTTTTAAAAGCTTAGAGTAAAAGGAATTTAAAATACAAAATAACACAATATGTTAGATCAATTATTGCAATTAGTAAAGGAGCATGCAGGCGAGCCAATCATTAATAACCCTGCTATACCTAACGAGCTAAACGAGCAAGCTATTGCTACCACTTCCAGCTCTATTTTTTCAAGTATTCAAGCGGCTGTAGCTGGCGGCGGATTAGCGGGTATTATGGATTTAGTAAAAGACGGTGGAAGTGGCATACAAGGGAACGTAGCTACATCGCTTGCTGAAAAATTTGGTATTGATGCTTCGCAAGCATCTAGCATTGCGGGTAGTATTGTGCCAAGCGTTATTGCGGGTATTCAGCAAAAAATAGGAAGTGGTGGTTTCGATATACAATCTATATTAGCCAATTTAACGAGTGGTGATGGTAATTTGGGTGATGTGCTGGGTAACCTTACCAGCAGTTTAGATGCCAACAAAGACGGTAAAACCGATTTAGGCGATTTGGGTGGATTAGCAGATGGCTTAAAAGGATTATTTAAATAATAATAATTCCATATTTTAAAAAGGGATGGTAGGCCTACTTAGGTTGCCATCCTTTTTTATGAGCATTGGTGGGGTGAACATGCTCTGTCACTTGCTTTTGAGAAGATTTTTTTGGGCTTGGCGATTGGTGTTTTTTATCACCACTATGCCGGCAACTTGGCGTTAGTGTGCAAAGAGCCACAAAAAGAAATAGTTGAATAATATTTTTCATGTTTACGGTGCTTTACAGTATTTACAATAAGCTATATTACTTAGGTGGGTAAGTATAATGAGTGTGGCAAATACATAGCTAAATACCTCGGGAGTATGCAGAGTTTCATGCAATACTACTGCTAATAAGTAGCCACCAAAATGTAGCCATAAAAGCCACCGAATAATGGTATGCGTGGGTTTCTGGCTGCTTTTATAAATAGCTAAAAATGCCACTACCAAAAACAAATAGGTAATGATAGGATGGGTAAAAAAGGCCGCTCCCATAGCTAGTAATAGCGGTGTGGCTATACAATGCACTAGGCATAGCGAGGAAGCTATAATACCCACAACATCTGCCTTATGCGGTAGGTAATTTTTATGCATGTGCTATTAGTTGGAGCCAGTCAATAATATTGTTCAAATGCTGCTGGCCATATAGTTCTATAAATTTTTTTGTTTCTGGCAGTTGTGGCTGGGTGTAAACCGCCAATCGCTGTTCGGCAAACGATTTTGTGAGCGGTGTTTTACAATGTTGTGTTATACAAATCTGCCATTCGGCAAAATTCTGCGGTATCATATTACAAGTTTTATATTAATTGCTTTCTGTAGTTTTGGTAGATGCTTTCATTCACTTTCCGTTCCTGCCAGCACTCTTGTACCAGTAGTAGTATTTTTTTATCAATCTTCTGCTGCACTTCGTTTCTAAACACCTGAAAATCATAAAAACTACTACCTGTATGGCCATTCCAAGTATTTTGTAATAATACTACGGGGTTATACCAATAGCTAGCTTCTATTGCTTTGTTCTTGGTAGCGTAGCCGCTTTCCACCTTGGCTATTGCTTTTTTATTTTGTTGGTTAATAATGGCACTAACCGTATTATCTATTATTTCTTCAGGTGGCTTATTGGTATTGTATGCTTTGGTTTGTGTTATGAACGGATACAACGCCGTTAACATTTTCTGTTTTTCAGTGGCGGATAAATCGTACACAGCATAAGCCTGTTTTCTATTCGCATCTAAATAATCTGTCATGTAATTGGTAGGGTGCTTTATATGTATCCATTGGTGTACGCCACCGGGTATTAGTACACATACGATTAGCCAGCCACTAATAAGTGTAAAGGCAATGGATTTGCTATTCTTTGAAAATATTATAGCCGTAAAACCAAGCAAACACCAACCCAATAAGTAGAACGAAGTAAGTAGCCAGATTCTGTTAATAGCCATGATATGTGTACTTACGGCATTATTAATGATGGCTACTGCCCAGATAGCTATACTTAGCGTGAGCCAAATAATAACAAAGTAAAAAAGCGTTCTAGCGGCTATCCATCTTGGTACCGACTTTACTTGTATTGCTAAAAGTTTATCGAACTGTAAATCCGTCTCTAACCCATATATATTGTAGATAAAAATTATTAGTAAAAGAGGCGATAAATAGAGAACCAAAAATGAAAAGTCGATGGTACCAGCGGTGAGTCTTTCAGGGTTGGCTAGTTCCTCCACCATATCTGTATCATACGTAGTGCTCCAGTTAGTTATTCTTTTGTAGTAGGCATATTGTTCTGTTTGCCCAATACCAAGTGGCAGTAGCGGTGATGGCTGTTTGATGGCATACGTAGGCAGATTCCACAAAGCCCAAAAAGGTTGTTCAATATTTACCCAAGGCCTATCTTCTGGTCCTTTTTTACCTTGCTGGTACCATTGGGTTACTTTTTTGAAGCCCTCGGCTTGCTTTTGCCGAATTTCTTGAATGGTTTTTTCTTGGCTTTTTTGCAAAGTAAATCCATTGTACAAAGCATATATAGCCGCTATTACAAATAGTACATAGGCTACTACTTTGGCTTTGGAATGCAAGAAGTGCTTTCTCTCGTATAAAAATGCCGATGATACTATCATACTATGGACACTCGTTTAGCAGTAAATAAAATAGTGAGGGCAAGTACCGTTGACCATAGGGTTAACAAAGCAATATCTATCCAGTAGTTTTTCCAAAAGCTACGGTAGCTCGGTGTTTGGTACGAAAAATCTTTAATGGAAGAGAAAAAATCGGCCGGCGGTTTCCAATCCCAGTCGCCAGTTTTGGAACCACCAAATGCATGCTTATCGTTGAGTGTTTTTATAAATACACGACGATAATTTTCTGCTTCTTTTAAGAAATGTACATGGTGTACCATATCGGTGCCAGCAGCACCCATGCTTACACCTTGTAAGGATGCAAATGGGTTAATAAAGCCACTCAACTGATAGGTGTTTTTTTGCACCTGAAGCTGTTTGTACAATTGGCCAAAATGCTTATCCCATACGGTGTTCCCATACTCCTCATCGGCCTGCATTACTATGCCATCAAAGTTTATAGGCAGTGCAGCAAGGCTATCTACACCATATTTGGCAAGGGTAGCTTTTTCAAGTTCTTTTTGTCGGTCTCCAGCGGGGTTATGGCCGTCAATACCCTTGGATCGGTCTTCTTCCATGGCTTTTTGAAAAGCAATACGTGTGGGCAACGGAGCCGTTTTTTCCACCGCATTACCAATTATTTGGGGAAGAAAAATGGTCCATAAAACCCAGGCTGCAACTGTAAATGCCAATGCAGCTGTATTTGTTTTTGCTACTACCGAAACCCAAATGGTAAAGGCAATGATGATGAAATAGTATAAGCCATACCCTGTATATAATAGCAACAGTCGGTTCAGTACATCTGCGTTATACTGCGTAGGAATTAACACCAATTGTATTACAATACTTAGTAATAATAATAGCAACCCGATACTCCAAATGCTTATGATTTTTGCCAATAGTAGTTTGCCAAGTGGCGTACCTTGTATTACCAATAATTTTATACGTTGGTGTTCCTTTTCCGAGGTATAGCTAGAGAATGATAGGAACAGTAACCATAAGGGT
>RDXK01000243.1 GCA_004292605.1 Bacteroidota bacterium | reverse complement strand
AAAGTAAATTATACAGGGCTACCCAGCCATCCGCAGCACACACTTGCTAGCCAGCAAATGAAACAGCATGGCGCCTTGTTGAGCTTCGAAATAAAAGGTGGCTTACCGGCGGGCAAAAAGTTTATAAACGGCTTGCAGCTTTGTGTAAAAGCAGTTTCCTTTGGCACGCTAGATACGCTTATTAGTCACCCAGCTAGCATGAGTCATTTCGGGCTAACACAGGCCGAGAGAGATTTATTTCACATAACACCGGGTTTATTACGAGTGAGTGTAGGATTAGAAGATATAGAAGATATTTTGACCGATTTTGAACAAGCATTTGCCCAAGTATGATTACTATTTTACCGGCCCAACTACAGCATACAGCAGCCATGATGGAACTAATACAAGAATTAGCCATTTATGAAAAAGAGCCCGAAGCTGTTACAGTTAGCTTAGAGCATTTTCAAGAAAGTGGTTTTGGCAAAAACCCAGTGTGGCTGGGTTGGGTGGCTTGCAACACCGATAATGAAGTGGTGGGTATGGCTATTTGCTATATACGATACAGTACCTGGAAAGGACAAAGACTATACCTAGAAGATTTACTAGTAACAGAAAGCCACCGTGGAAAAGGAATAGGTAAACTATTGCTAGATGAAGTGATTCAATACGCCCAAGAACAACAATATACGGGCGTAGCTTGGCAAGTGTTAGACTGGAACGAACCTGCCATCAACTTCTATAAAAAATACCCAGTAGTGTTTGATGCTGCCTGGGTAAATTGTAGTATTAATTTCTAAGAGGATGAACTTGGTTAATCGTGCCGCAAAGCTACGATAGGGTCTAATCGGCTGGCTTTTAATGCTGGCCACAACCCTGCTGCCAAACCCACGCCGGAACAAATTACAATACCCAATACCACCCAGCTCCAAGGCACTACAAAACCAGTGCCTAGCACCAAGGCAAAAATATTACCTACCAAAACGCCGAGGATAATACCAAATATGGCACCCATTACACTGATAATAGTACTCTCGAACAAAAACTGATTTTTAATATCTCTCCGCTTACCACCCAAGGCTTTTATAAGACCCACCTCCTTAGTGCGTTCGTTTACGGCTACTAGCATAATATTCATTAAACCTATAGCAGCACCTATTAGCGTAATTAAACCAATGGCAGCGGCCGCCCCTTGAATACTGCCTAATAAACCAATAAAAGTTTGGGCTATTTTATCGCTTTTTTCAATTACAAAATTATTATCATCTGTAGGGTGCAAACGGCGTACATTTCTAAATAAAATTTCCGCTTCGTTTACGGCACCTTCCAGCGAAACCACATTGCTTGCAGCCACACTTAACCTAAATGTACTAGAGGCATTGGCCAAACTACGTGCATTGCCATAACTAGTAATTACTACATTATCGGCCCGCATTAAAGCACTATTCCCTTTTTTGGCTAATACACCCACCACACGGTACGGCGTATTGCCCAGTTTTATCACCTTATCCACCGCAGCACCTATGTTTTCGCCAAACAATTTGTCTACCACATCGCCTCCTAAAATACAAACGTTGCGGCCTGTTTCTACATCTAACGCATTCAAATTTCTACCAGCAGCTAGAGTAAAACCATTTACACCCACAAAATGCTCGTTGCCACCACGGATGTTTACGTTAGGATTCGTTTTCTTTTGTTTGTAATGAATTTCGTAGCCATTGCCGCCAGAAATTTCAATGCTTACTACAGCTGGGTATTTGTATAAATCTTTAAACTGCTCCGCCTCCCTGATGGTGATGAATTTATCAAGATTCGATTTTTTTTGCTTTCTACCCTTCTTTACTTTTTGAACATCATCATTGTTATTATTAAACCTAAAACGCTCCTTGTAACCAATAGAAAAACTATTGGCACCCATAGTAGCAAAACTTTCTGTAAGGTATTTGTTCATAGCATCTATACAGGTAATAATACCTATTAAAGCCATGATACCAAATGCTATAATAGCGATGGTAATACCGGAACGCAATCGGTTACTAACCACCGTTCTATAAGCTAATCCAAAACTGTCTTTTAAAGTCATACGTATAAATAGAAACCTAAAGCTACTACCTGCACAGTACATGCTAGCTAACTTTGGTAGGTTTGGCTAAAAAGGTTTATAAATGGTAGCTAAGCCATTTGCCCCATCCACACGGCACCGCCAATACTACTACGGCTTGCACCCGTAGCAGAGTGTAGGGTGGTATTCTCCTCCCGCCAGCGGAGCAGCCCCAGCAAGGCCATAATTACGGCTTCTTTGTACATCACTACATCGGCATCAGGCGTATGTACGGTAATTCCTAGTGGCAAAACCATCTCGCTAATACGCTGTACCAAATAGGTGTTAAAGGCTCCGCCGCCTGTAACCAATAAATTGCTTTGTGTCAAGATTGATAATGGTTCCAGTGCTAGAAAAATTTTATAAGCAATATGCTCTACATAGGTAGCCAATGCATTTTCTATGGATGTTTCTGCGGCTAATAATGGCAGCACCTGCTCCCGTGCAAAATTGTTAGCCAACGATTTTGGGAATGGTTGGGTATAATAAGGCAATTGATTGAGCTGTTCCAACACAACTTTATTTACCGTACCGCTGGCGGCTAATTGTCCACCATCATCGTACGGTAATCCTAATTTACCCGTTACATAATTCAAAACAGCGTTTGCGGCACATACATCGTACGCTATAAAAGCATCGTTTTGCGTGTAGGAAATATTGGCAATACCACCTATGTTTAAATAGCTTTGATACCCAGCAAATAATAGCTTTTCGCCCATAGGCACTATGGGGGCTCCTTGACCGCCAAGGGCAATATCCATAACACGTAAATCGCTAATAGTATTTATACCAGTTAAGGCTGCAATGGTAGCACCACACCCTAGCTGACCAGTAAAACCTAAGTGTGGTTGGTGAAAAGTAGTATGACCATGACTTGCAATTAACTGTACTTGATGCCACAATTGGTTTTTTTCAATAAAGGCATTTACTGCATTTGCCACCCACTTACCATACTGCACGTGGAGCTGTGCGTATTCTAGCGCCGACAAGTTTTCGGCATTTCTTAACTGCGTTTCCATTTCGGTGGAGTAAGGTACACACTCTGTAGCCACTACCTGATAACTCCATTTTTTTCCACTATCATCTAACTGTACAAAGGCAATATCTAACCCATCTAAACTGGAGCCGCTCATTAAACCTATTACCCTGTATACCATTGTTAATTCGCTTTATTTTTTTTGACTGTAAGGCACACGCCGTGTACCTTTGAACCGTTTGTGTGTGAAACAAAATTACACACAATACCATTTGTGTATGATAATAAATTTAAGTGAGCAGCATAGCTTAGTAAGCAATTGGGTAAGCGAATTACGCAACGTAAACATACAAACCGATAGAATTAGGTTTAGAAGAAACCTAGAGCGTATAGGCGAAATAATAGCTTATGAAATAAGCAAAACACTACCAAGCACCGTAGCTGAAATTCAAACGCCTTTAGGCATACACCATAGCAAAGTACTTGCACAGCAGCCCGTTTTAACAGCTATTTTACGAGCAGGTTTACCCCTACACAATGGTATGTTGAATTATTTTGACGGTGCCGAAAACGCTTTTGTTTCCGCCTATAGAAAACATAATAAAGATGGTACTTTTGAAATAGCTTTGGAATACATCAGTAGTCCGGATTTAACCGATAAAGTTTTAATACTGTGCGACCCCATGCTAGCCACAGGAGCTAGTTTAGTAAAAACTGTAGAAGCCATGCGGCAGGATGGTGGTACCCCTAGCCAAATACATATAGCCTGTGCCATAGCAAGTACGGTAGGCTTACAATATGTAGAAAGTAGCTTAGGCGATGAAGTAACCATTTGGTGTGGAGATATTGATGATGAATTAACCGCCAAGGGCTATATAGTACCGGGTTTAGGCGATGCAGGCGATTTAGCGTTTGGAAGTAAACTACAGCAATAACCATGAATGCAGCCGAAACGGTAGAACGATTAATACACAAGCACCAAACTAGTTTTTTTGATGCCTTGGACCACTGTAAATTATTGGGCAACATCATACCATTGAACCTTGGTGTAACTAACCCAGCTTTGCCCGCTAATGGTTTTAACAATGCACAAGAGCTACAACAGTTTATTGATACACAATTACGCGAAAACCAAGCAGGCTATGCATTTGGCGGCTATTTAGAACAACGTAATATTTACGATAGAAGCGAAATTTTTCAGCAGGGTGAAAAACGGGATATTCATTTAGGGGTAGATGTTTGGGCACCCGCCGGCACCCCAATTTATAACCCCATTGGTGGCATGGTACATAGCACCGGCTATTGGCCACAAGCGGGCAATTATGGCGGTACCGTAATAATAAGTTATCAGCTAGAAGCTACTACGTTTTATGTACTGTATGGCCACTTAAGTAAAGCAAGTGCGTATGCCTTACAGCCAGGGCAATATATAAGCCGCCAAGCCACCATAGGCCAGCTAGGTACTGAAACAGAAAATGGCGATTGGCCACCACATTTACACTGCCAACTAATAGCCGATATTGGGTTAATGGAAGGCGATTATCCAGGAGTTTGTTCGCAACAAACCTTGGCCTACTACACCGCAAACTGTGCCAATGCTGCACCTTGGCTTAGCATTACTATTTAGTACGTTCAATACTATCATAAAAGCCACCATAAGTTACTTGGCGTACACCGGCCTCATTAAAAAAGTCGTGCGGAAAACCCAGTTCTATAGCACTTACGGCATGTAACCGCTGTAAATGCTCCGGCGATAACTGTACATGAATAGCCTGTATATTTTCCAGTAACTGCGTTAGTTTGGTAGCACCTACTATGGGTATACTAGCAAAATCTTGTGCCATGGTCCACTGTAAAGCCACTTGCCCGGCGCTAACACCTAACTCTTGGGCTATGGCCATTACCTCCCTAGTAATTTTTTCGCCATGTGGGTTTAAGCGTTTACTATTTTCTGGCAGTCGGCCTTTATTGCCTTGTAGGTATTTACCTGTTAATGCACCCCCTGCCAGCGGTGCCCATGGTGTAACGGTTAAACCCATTGCCTTAGCCATAGGTATTAAATCACGTTCTGGCGTACGCTGTAGTAGCGAATACTCTATTTGTAGTGCCACTAACCTATTCCATCCGCGTAGGGTAGCCATGGTTTGGGCTTGACTTACGATCCATGCAGGTGTATCGCTAATGGCTATATAGTTTACTTTACCTTGGGTAACCAAATCGTCTAGGCCACGTAGCACCTCATCTATTGGGGTTAAAGCATCCCATACATGTAAATAAAATACATCTATAAAATCGGTTTGTAGTCTTTGTAAACTTTGCTCTACGCTACGCATCATGTTTTTGCGACTGTTACCACTAGCGTTAGGGTTCGTGGTATTATCGTGCAGGGTGTATTTGCTGGCTACTACAAAAAAATCTCTATCGTGCTGGCGTAGATAATTACCAATAATTTTTTCGCTACTGCCCTCGGTGTATCGGTTGGCCGTGTCTATAAAATTACCACCTGCTTGGGCAAAAGCATCTAGTATTTCAAAGCTGGCTTTTTCATCTATTCCCCAGCCCCACTCCGTACCAAAACCCATGGTTCCTAGGCACAACTGCGATACTTTTAATCCTGAATGTCCGAGTAATTTATATTTCATAGCGTGGTAGGTTTTAGGGTGTAAAAGTATTGGTTAATTAGGTATTAAGGCAAGGAGATACTGTATGGGTAAGTAAGGTAGATATTACTTGGGAGCTTAATATCCTACTATCCGTAGAGTTAGGCTCGCCGCTCTACGGATGATTCATGAAATGTAGAGACTCCGCGTCGGTGTGTAATTGATTGCACATTCTAAGTTGGCGGTTACTGTTCTTCATCAACAACACTGCAAACTACAGCTCGATGGTTTTCGGTGCGTCATTGCGAGTGTAGCGAAGCAATCCAGCAAACCCAAGAGTAAAATAATATTCGAAAACTAGATTGCTTCGGGACAAGCCCTCGCAATGACGAGAAAATTTCCGCCACTATCGTTGTTCTTCACCAACAACACTTTAACGGGTAGATGTGCGTTTAGGCGTCAAACGGATTAAAAATCCTTTATTATTGGTTTCGCCGTTGGTGGTGTTCTTCACCGCCAACACATCATTCAACATTCGTAATCTGAAACACCCCAAACTATAGGTTGCTGTGCGTTTAGGCGTCAAGCGGATTGAAAATCCCATTTTATTGGTGATTCGACATGCCCTGCGGAACATGTCGAATAGCTGATAAATTTGTCTTCGAACTGCCTTTTTTGCTTAAGTAGTAGCTATAAAATATTGATTTATGTATAAACAAAAAAATAAAAATATATAATAAAAATACTTTTTACTACCGAAAAACCTTGCTAGCTTACACTAACAAATAGCTGGTATGAAACCACACTACACACCCAGGAACACAGCACGGCTACCTTGTAATAGTTTTAATAAAATTATCCTACTAC
>RDXK01000242.1 GCA_004292605.1 Bacteroidota bacterium | reverse complement strand
GAAGTGCCTCACAAACCCGAGGCGGTTTTGAATTGAGTTTAATATACACCCGCCGCCCGCCTAGCGGAAAGGGTTTACCCTGCCCCAAGTTTTAGTGAGGTGGGATTGATTTACACAGCGTAGTTGCGTGGAAAGGAAAATAACTCCTTTTAAAGCCTCAGCAGTGGCCCTAGCTACAGCACAATTTTGGCTACTTAATAAACGTTGAATCTAAACATCCTAAAATAAAATTTCAACACCCATTTTTACTATCTCTGGCTCGTTACTGCTAGTGCTAACTTGGGGCCATTATCTGGTCAGCTGCTTACGCATATTACTATAAAAACGTTCCAAAAGGCGGCGATTATCGGTTACAATATCTGCCTGAGCATGTAGCCCGTGGTGATAGTGTAGTACTTGCTTATAATTGGTAACCAAGCCATTAGGTAAAACTACTTTGGCTAAATAACCAGAGTCGGTAGGTATACTACTGATAGATGCAATTTTTCCAGTTACAGTACCGTACTGTTCATGTGGGTAAGCAGCAAATTTTAATAACACCGTTTGCCCCACTTTTACCCTTCCAAAATTATACTGTGGCACTAACATTTCTAAAAAGTACGCTGTATTTATGGGTTTGATGTAAAATAACGTTTGCCCGAGTTTTATTTCCTGGTTTTCTTGAAAAAAACCGCTGAACGAAACAGTACCGCCAACAGAAGCTTTTAGTATATACTTATACTCCCAAACCTGTAATTCAGTTTTAATGGTTTGTAAAGCTTGTATAAACGTATTTTTTTGAACTAAAATTTGGTTTTCTAATTCGGCAATCTCTTTCCGTTTTTCATTTTGCTGACCCTCATTGGTTAGAATAGACGCGTTGATTTGTGGTAATGATAATTTTTTACCAATGAGCTTACTCTCTTCCGTTCTGTAATCCATAGCAGAAATCACCTTTTCCTTAGCCAATAACGCATTTCCTTGGAATGTTTCCGTACTGAGTGACAAATCTTTTTGAAGCAATTCTTTCTGCAGCAGCAAAACAGCGTGCAGCTTTTGAATATTTTGCAAATCAGTTTGTAGCATTTTTCGTTTACGTAAATAAAATCCGTTGTATAAAAAATCTTTAAACGTAATGAATGCCTGTATGAATGTTTGGAAGCTGGTTTGAACCTCGCCCAATTGGTTTAACCAAGCCTGCTGCTGATAATTCGGAAAAAATTGTATTATCTCATCGGTTTGATTGGCATCCATATAAAATTTTATACTATCTATTTTAGAGCTTAGCTTTTGCACTGCTGTAGGATTTGCAAGGCTTTCCATATATGCTAATATTTGCCCCTTGTGTACGGCATCATTTTCTTTTATAGCAATTTTCATTAATCTGCCGTCGGTATGGGTAATTATCTCTTTAGGTGCGTTTACACTAAAAAGCTTCGCTTGGGTACTTACTAGTTCTGGGTACTGAAGAAACCAACAAAATACGAACATACCTAGCAATATCAGAAAAAAAACAGTTATACCCCAACGCACAATTAAGCTTGGTTGTTGGCTCAAAATCTCAGTCACTTCACTACTTAATAAATGCTCAGTGGTGGAGGATTCAGTAATCCTGTCGGATAACTTTGTGTTCGGCATATAATATCAGATTCAGGCGTTTTAGTGGATTTTTTTCTCAGTGTTTCCAAGTTAGTTTCCTAATTCTAATTGATTTTTTACCAGTTCATAATAGTATGCACGGTTTTGGGTTAACTGTTGGTGGCTACCTAACTCTACAATTTCTCCATTATGTAATACTACAATAGTATCTGCATTTTTTACCGTGCTAAGCCTATGAGCTACAATTACTACCGTTTTCCCAAGAAAGAACTCGGTTAAATTTTTCATGATTATTTTTTCATTGGTGGCATCCAAAGCATTGGTGGCTTCGTCGAAAAAAAGGTACTCAGGGTTTTTATAAACGGCTCTAGCAATTAATATTCTCTGTTTTTGCCCTTGACTTATTCCGTTACCCTCTGCTCCTATTTTGGTGTTAAAACCCAGCGGTAACTGTTCAATAAATGGTAAAATATTGGCTATAGTACAAGCATGTAACAACCTTTGGTAATCGGGTGTCTCATCGCTTACAGCAATGTTTTTGGCAATGCTATCGTTAAAAATAAAACCATCTTGTAGCACACTGCCACAGCAGCTTCGCCAGAACCGTGCAGAAAAATTGCTAAAAGAAAGTTCGCCCACTTTTACATCACCTTCGTAGCTATCATAAAATTTAAGTAGCAACTTAACTAATGTGGTTTTACCGCTACCACTTGCGCCCACAATGGCAGTAACTTTTCCCTGCGGAATGGTTAATTGCACATTTTTTAACACGGGTGTGTTGCCGGCACCGGTATATGTAAATGATACATTGGAACAGTGAATAGATTTGTTAGTGGGTAGCTGACTGGAAAGCTCCTTTGCAGCGGGTTCTTCATCATCCATTTTATGAATTTCGTTTAACCGCTCTAAACTCATTTTTGCATCTTGTGCCTGTTGAGCAAAACCAATCAATTGTTCTACGGGGCTGTTTAGCTGACCGATGATATATTGAACTGCAAGCATCGCCCCAAGCGTTAACTGTCCATCTAGCACAGTTTTGGCTACAAAAAAAGTAATGATGATATTTTTACCTTCGTTAATAAAAAACGCACCAGCCTGCTGATACTGGCTCAACGATAAACTTTTGAATGATAGTTTAAATAGTGCAGCTTGAAACCCCTCCCACTGCCAGCGTTTCAAATGTTCAGCGTTATGCAACTTAATTTCTTGCATACCAAAAACAAGTTGCATGGTAGCAGTATTTTCTTTGGCAGCAGCAGCAAATCGCTCATAATCTAACTTTCTCCGGTATGCTAGAAATAACTTTATCCATAAAAAATATAGTAAACTACCAGATAGAAAAATAATAAATACAGCCGCGTTGTATTGTAGTAGAACAATAGAAAATACACCGAAATTGAATAGAGAAAAAAAAGTGTTCAAGGCCGACCCTGTTAAAAAATTTTGAATACGTTTGTTATCGTTTATCCGCTGCGTAATATCACCAGTCATTTTGGTATCAAAATAACTAATGGGTAGTTTCATCAACTTTATCCAAAAGTCGGACAATAAAGAAATATTTATACTGCTACTAATGTGGAGTAATATGCGGGCACGAATAAAATCAACAATGGTACGGCTAAAGAAAAGCATAAATTGGCCAGCCAGAATTATGTAAATGAATTGCAAATTTTGCGTGTTGATGCCATTATCTACCATGCTTTGGGTGAGAAAAGGAAGTACTAATTGTAACATACTACCCACTAACACGCCAAAAATAAGCTGAAGTACAAAAAACTTTTGACCCCTCAGGTAGTTTACCAAAACTCCCCAACTCACCATAGCATCTTCCTCATCGGCTTGCTTGTAAAACGCAGCTGTAGGCTGCAATAATAGCGCTATACCCGCGGGCTGCCCTGCCTGAGTGGTACTTGCCCAGTGTTGTGTAAACTCCGCCAGTGTGTAGGCTATTATTTCCTTTGCAGGATCTGCCACCCAAATTTTATTGGGCTGTTTAATAAACCTATGAAAAAAGGGTGTTGGCAGCCGATGGGGTAATAAAACTACAAAATGATTTTGCACCCAATGTAGTATACACGGCTTGGGAGCATCTTGCATTAGCTGCTGTACAGTTACCGTAACCCCACGTGTGGAAAAACCTATTTTTTCAGCGGCATCGGCCATACCCAATAAACTCACTCCATCCCTATTAAACTGGGATAAGGAGCGAAGGTTAGCCATAGAAATATTTTTACCAAAGTATTTGGCCACCATATACAAACAGGTGGGGCCACAATCCATAGAGTGCTGTTGTTTACGAAATGACAGGGGCAAAAGATTTTAGTTTTAGTATTTGAATTTCATGTAGCTATTATTTAATACTTTATTACTGTGGAGTGGGTTTGCGACTTCATTAAACTGTTTACTAGATTTTCCAAATCGTCCATTTTATCACTTCCCGAAAACCGCCCAAGTATCACTCCATCTGGTCTAACTATTAAGAAGGTGGGAAACGAGTATACTTTAAAAATTGTAGCTATATTAATTTCCTTTAAGCTAGTAAGTAAAACATTCTGCCAACTGCCGTACTTTTTCCTAGCTATTGTAGGGTAATTTTTTACAGTTTCTGGCTTCTCAAACGCTACTGCTAAAAATATAACCGAATCCCGCAAACTACTTTGTTGTATCTTCTTTTTTAGAGCCGCTACCCGTGGCTGTATTTCTGCACATGGGCCACACCATGTACCCCAATAATCTATGAATACATACCTTTTTTTATTGAAGTATTTTGCCTCGGGTTTGGAAGGATTAGTTACTGTTTCCGGAATGAAATTTCCTGTATTAAAACCATATTGTTTTCCGCTAGCATTTATACTGCTTTTTATAGTTAAAAATTCTCCGCATGCATCTAGTGTATCTACCCAGTAGTAGTTTGTAGCGGTAGAAAATGTATCATACATTTCATGGGGTTCCATCCGTTTACTGAAACTCTGATTCTCATATAGTAAGAATAATTTTGCTTCGGCTTTTAAGTAACCGCTGGTATTATCCACAAATTGGTATAATAACAAGTTATACGTACCACTTGCATCCACTAACCGCCCCGCTTTATACGGAGTAATTAATGCGGATACGGCATATTTCGGATCCGCATCAAATGCAACCGTATCGATTATCATGTTTTTTACTATGATGGATTGTGTAATTAAGTGTCCTTGGTGGAAATTATCCAAGTTACTAATGCGTTGCACCTGCGTATTACCGCTTGCTGAAACTACTATATCATTCGTTAAATCATTATGGTTATTAGCATCTACGATGTATTGGTATTGATTATTTAGTGTTTTATATACTAATACCTTGATAGCACTGTTTAACAACTTGCCCTTATAAATGGTATTGCTATCAATATTATATAACTTCAATGCTTTCTCATATCGTTCAAGCGATAAACGACCTATTTTCTGCTTCCAATAAATATAATTTTCATAGTTCATTTGGTAGGTATAAACACGACTGTTTGAACCAATGCTAAGCGGCTTTTTTGCGGTAGAAAAACTATCTATGGTTAGAAACACCTTGATATTTAGGTACAAATCTGAAGCGGTTGCCAACGAAACGGTATCAAGTCTAATTTTTTGCACCTGTGCCTGTACCACTTCACCATAAATTACAAAGACTATTGTAACCAACCATTTGTAATTAAAATATTTCATAATTGTAAATTCTCATATAATAATAAAGCCAACCAAACTAACGCTTGCACCTAATAAACTTCCCACAAAGCATAATTTTACAATACAACGCGATTTTTCCAAGTAACAATACAAACCCTACCGTATGCTGTCAATCTTCTGTAAATAATCATCCACATCCTTTAGGAATAATTTGGTGTCAGCCACTAGAACAATTTTCTTGGTTTTTGTGTGTATTAAAATATTCGTTGGATAGGCATTAATGCCTAAAGAATTTAATATTGTTTGATGCTTGACTTGGCTACCGTATAACAATACATGCTGCCAATAAAGACTATGTGATTCAATGAACTTTATGAAGTCAGCTTTTGGAGTGTTTTTAATTTCGTTCGCAATACTTAGCACTGTAAGCGAGGTGGATCCATACCTATTGTATAAATCCCTTAATTGTGGTAATTCTTGAACACAAGGCCCACACCAAGTACCCCAAACATTTATCAGCAAGTATGGCGTGCTGACGGAATCTATATCAAATATTTTGCCATCTAACAATGTGAATTTGGAAGGCGTAATTTGTTTTGACACAGCCAACTGTTGCTTTTTTTTCAGCTTCCTAAAAAGGAATTCATACAAATTATGCCTCTTCACAGAGTCAGAAAATCTATTAAGAATTCGTTCCAACTGCTCAGGCGAATACAAGCTCCAAACATCGTTCAAATAAAACAACGAAAACTCCGAACTTGGATGAGCTTCAATAAACTGAAATTTGTACTGGTATAATTGCCTTGTATATGCATCTATTAATAAAGAGTCTGTCAGGCGTAATTCCGCATCTCTGCTAAGCGAAAATTTCAATTTATTGAGGTACATTAACGAATCTTGTAAAGCCTCTACTGGCGTATTTATGCGAACATATTCAAGACTCTTATTGGAAGCAACTACCTTTGATTTCCAAAATTGATTTTCGTTTACTTGAATCTTTGTAATACCAGAAACATACACAGAAAACGTACCAGGCAAATTATCAATAGTCAGTATGCCTAGCTTATCGTCTCCTTTGCTAAACCTAAAACGAAACTGACCGAGATTTACCTCAGCACTATCTACATTCCAAATACCATCTTCGAAATACCGAAAATATGCCTTTGTTCTAGATAAGGTTGGTAACGAACCGTGAAGCTCAGGAGCCCGCTGAGCTACGGCTGGAAAGCAAAAAAATACAATCAACAATAATAATAGGGAACTTCTCAAAACTCGATACAAAAAAGCTGGTGCTACTATCATATATATCTCGAAGATTTCTAGGTTAACTAGTTTTTTATTTAATAAATCAAATGGGA
>RDXK01000102.1 GCA_004292605.1 Bacteroidota bacterium | reverse complement strand
TCAAATTTTTGGGCTAGGTTACCTAAATCCATTACCTCCTCTACCGATCCATCTATTTGCTGTCCGTTCCAGTCGATGGTGGCAATATAGTTGTCTACTTTCTTTGCTCCAGCAAACAAAATAGCTTCCCAGTTTTGTCCTTCTTCTAGTTCGCCATCGCCGTGTAAAGAATAAACTAAATGGTCGTCGTTATTTAATTTTTTGGCCAGTGCTGCACCTATGGCTACACTCATACCCTGACCTAGCGAGCCAGACGCTATTCGTATGCCGGGTAAATGCTCATGCGTAGTAGGGTGGCCTTGTAATCGGCTATTAAGTTTACGGAAACTTGCTAACTCCGCTATATCAAAATAACCTGCCCTTGCTAGGGTAGCATAGTAAACTGGGGAAATATGTCCGTTCGATAGAAAAAACACATCTTCACCCACACCATCCATAGAAAATGCTGGGTTATGGTGCATGATGGAAAAATATAAGGCTACAAAATAATCGGTACAGCCCAGCGAACCACCGGGGTGGCCACTTTGCACACCGTGTACCATGCGTACAATATCTCTTCTAATTTGGGTAGCTACTGCCTCTAGTTCGGGAATAGTTAAATTATTTTTCATAATGCAGCGAATATACAAGAACTAAAGGCAACATTTTTAACCGAAAAGGTATCAAATTGTGTACTTACGCAATTCTTTACAATAAGGCAAAGGGATGTCCCAAAAAGACTATCTTGCAGCCCAAACCCATAGTGCACCATTTTCCGAACTAAAAGAAAACTGCATGGATCATATTATAACTGGCTGGATTGTAGCGTTTTTCATAAGCTTTTACTCTATTCCTGTAATTATACAAATAGCGGCAGATAAGAAATTATACGATTTGCCCGACGAACGTAAAGTTCATAAAAACCCTATTTCTAGTTTAGGCGGCATCGGCATTTTTGCCGGTCTTTTGGTGAGCTGCTTGCTTAACATAAGTTTTTCTGCCAATCCGGAATTTCAGTATTATATATTGAGCTTTTTAATCATTTTCTTTTTGGGTGTAAAGGATGATATAGTGGTTATTTCTGCTCATAAAAAATTTATCGGTCAAATATTCGCCGCGGTAATCCTCATTTTCAAAGCAAAATTGATTATTGGCGATATGCAAGGTTTTTTGGGTTTTGGCGTGTTGAACGAAAGCTTTGCTTGGTTGCTTACGGCCTTTACTATTTTAGTTACCATCAATGCTTTTAATTTGATTGACGGGGTAGATGGTTTGGCAGGTACGGTGGCTAGCGTAACCTTTATTACTTTAGGTATTCTGTTTGCCATAAACCAGGATTGGAGTTATGCTATTTTGGCCTTTTGTGCCTCCGGTGCCGTAGCTAGTTTCTTAATTTACAATTACCAGCCAGCACGTATTTTTATGGGCGATACAGGTTCGCTTTTAATAGGTACCGTGGCTTCCATTTTAGTGATACATTTTATAGCTGCCGCCCCCACTTATGGCAAATATCCGGTTCCACACTCTGCCGCCCTGGGTTTTGCGGTAATTTTGGTGCCATTGTTAGATACGCTGAGGGTATTTGCATTGAGGATTTTCAAACGCCGTTCACCTTTTTCTCCCGATAGAAACCATTTTCACCATTTTTTATTAGATAGAGGTTTAAATCACCGCACCGTAACGCTCACTATCGCTTTTTGTAGCGTTGGTTTTATTGGGCTTGAGTTGCTGTTGGCTCCTTACGATAGTACATTAACTATCTGTACCTTGATACTTTTGTTCTTTGCACTAATTTATGTGTTGTACATTACTAGGCATGCTATAGGCATGAAAGTGGTAGGTGCCGATGGAAATATTAAAACCGAACTGCCTAAGGCCGCTGTTAAGTTGGTAAATATTTTCGATTCAAAATCTAAGACAAGCAGTTTAGAACAGTCGAATTAATTCCTTTCCCTGAGCTTTTTTATTGCCGAGCAAAATCATCGCTTATTTTTGCGACCTTATAATTATTTATACCATGTCTGAAGAATTGGATATTATTATTGACAGTGTGGAAGAATCGATGAAAAAAGCGATTCATTTTTTTGAGGGTGAATTGGTTAAAATTCGAGCTGGTAAAGCTAGTCCGGATATGCTCAACGGTATTATGGCGGAGTATTATGGTGCACCCACGCCCATTTCTCAAATAGCTAATATTAATATTTTAGATGCTCGTACCCTAAGCATTCAACCTTGGGAAAAAAATATGATCGCCCCCATAGAGCGTGCTATTTTAATGGCCAATATTGGCGTAACACCACAGAACGATGGTGTACAAATTCGACTATTTTTACCTCCTTTAACAGAGGAACGCCGCCGTGAACTAGTAAAACGGGCCGCTGCCGAAGGCGAACAAGCCAAAGTAACCATCCGCAATAACCGCCGCGATGGTATAGAAGGCATTAAGAAATTACAGAAAGATGGCTTAAGCGAGGATACTGCTAAGGACGCAGAAAAAACTATCCAAGAAGCCACAGATAAACACATTAATCTTGTAGATAAACTACTGGCCGCCAAGGAAAAAGAAATGATGACGGTGTAGCAAATACTTTTAAAAAGGGCAACTAGCAATGGTTGCCTTTTTTATGCTAAACGGGTTACACTAAAGTTTGGGTGTAGGCAAACTATACCAGGCTGTTTACCCACCGCAAGTTTACCCAATTCATGCTCTAGGCCCATCGCTCTAGCCCCGTTGTATGTAGCTGCTTGTAGCCACACTTGTAGCGAAATTTCAGGAAAAAACTGGGTTAGGGTTTTTATCTCCTCCGCAATGCTCAGGGTGTGATTACTGGCCAAACTATCGGTACCTAACAATAATGGAATGGCTGAGGATACTAGTAAAGGAATGTTGGGCAAGCTATTTTCTATATACAAATTGGCGTTAGCACAAATGCAGAAATAGGGTTGGGCAAAGTGGTTCTTAATAAAGGCCACATCCTCTTCAGTGGTGAAGGTATTGTGCACTAAAATAAAGGGTCGGTCGGTGGCCAATTGAGGTGTGATGGTTTCAATGCTCGATTTACCGGAGGCAGAAAAATGCTCTAACGATACACCTAAATGCTGGTACAATTGTAAAAAATCGCCTTGTTTTTCCATGAAAAAGCGATGCTCTGCCGCAGTTTCTTGATTATGTATACTTTGTAATGCTGCACCCGCTTGGCGTATAAGTTGGAAAAGTTCCGTACTTACCGAATAAGGTGCATGGGGTACTATACCTGCCAATAATCCATGCTCCGTAAATAACTGCCAAACTTGTTCCGCCACAGTAAACCTTGTTTCCGCAATGGCAGGGTGAAATCCACTGGTTTCCACACAAGTATAATACCTAACGGAACTTTGCTTTTTTATAGGAGCCGTAATAGCGGTGTTACTAATATCTACCACAGCTTGTATACCTTGGACATACATAGCCCCATCGGCCTGCAATGCAGCTTTACTTATCAACGTATCATCCGCTTGCCTACAGGCTAATATTTGCTCAATAAACCCTACCAACCCCGTTTTTTGGGGAATGATTTGGTGTAAATGACTCAGCTCCAAATGGCAATGTGCATTTACAAAAGCTGCACAAATAATTCCATCCATTTTCACCGCATCGGGAACGTTCTGCTCCGGCTCAATAGCGTGTACCACACCTTCACTGGTAACTGTAATAGTGTGATTGTATAAAAATTCGGTACCGTTAAATAGCGCCGTAGGCAAATAGCTTTTGTAAGGCATGGGCTAAAGGTAGCAGGCAAAAACCGAAGGAAAAACAGTAATTTTGCACACCGGAAAAATGTTCCTTAGTATAAAATTGGGCACACGGCAAAGGTTTATACGTTCGTCGGCCATGGTTTTCGGTAAAATAGTTTGATATGATAGAACAGTTAGATAGTTTAAAAGCCAGGTTTGAGCAAGTAGGTATAGCCCTTACCAACCCTGAAATAATCAATAACCAAAAGCAATTTCAACAGCATAGCAAAGAATACCGTCAATTAGAAAAAATAGTTCAGCCTTACGAGGAGTATAGAAAAGTAATGGCCGATTATGAATTTGCAAAGGAAAGTTTGAATGGCAATGATGAGGAAATGAAGGAACTAGCCAAGCTAGAATTGCCTGAACTTGAGGAAAATAAAACTCGATTAGAAAAGGAACTCACCAAGCTGTTGATACCAAAAGATCCGCAAGATGATAAGAATGCGGTGATAGAATTACGTGCCGGAACAGGTGGTGATGAGGCCAGTTTGTTTGTAGGCGACTTATTAGGTATGTACCTACGCTACTGTGCTAAAAAGGGCTGGAAAACTGCTGTAGTAAGCGAAAGCGAAGGTACCGTAGGTGGCTACAAGGAGGTAATGCTGGAGGTAAGTGGTGAAGATGTATATGGAACTTTAAAATTTGAAAGTGGTGTACACCGTGTACAGCGGGTACCAAGTACAGAAACACAAGGTAGGGTACACACTAGTGCTGCCACCGTGGCGGTAATGCCCGAAGCGGAAGAAATAGATTTTGAATTAAGAGATGCCGATGTAAAAATGGAAACTGCCCGAAGCGGTGGTGCTGGTGGACAGAACGTAAACAAGGTAGAAACTAAAGTAATGCTTACCCACTTACCCACGGGTGTGGTGGTAGTGTGCCAAACGGAACGTAGTCAGTTAGGCAACCGCGAAAAAGCCATGAATATGCTTCGTACAAAACTGTACGAGGAGCAAGTACGTAAGCAGGAAGATGAAATAGCCCGCCACAGAAAAACCTTGGTAAGTACGGGTGATAGAAGTGCTAAAATACGTACGTATAACTGGCCACAAGGCCGTGTAACCGACCATAGAATTGGCCTTACTAGCTATAATTTAGATGCGGTGGTAAATGGTGAATTAGAAGAATTTATTGAGGCCTTGCAAGTAGCTGAAAACGCAGAAAAAATGCTGAATAAGTAATAGAGCCTCGATAATTATTTCATAAAAAACGGATAAGTAGTCTCGCTGCTTATCCGTTTTTATTTTTCTTGTTATTTGTGCCCTGTACTACTTAATCACTGCTGTAAGTATTTGCTACCGTACACTAATCATCTAGCTTGTGCGGTGATGGATGAAGATGGTGTTTCCTGCAGAAATAAGTCGATCGTTTTACCAATAGCTTCCTGCGTATTTGCTGCTGTGGCTTTGCCTTGCTGCCATAGTTTCCAATGGGTAGTAAAATATTCATCCATGCGTTTACCCTCTACTTTTGGTTGTAGTTTAACACCATTAGCAGCTTTTATTTTCTGCATCCATTGCTGGCGAACCGTCTTCCAAAAAGGAGCGTTTTGTTGCCACCAAACTTGGGCTTGGGCACATTTACTATCGCTTATTTTTTTGTAGTCATTAAGGCCTTTTTCATGGGCAATAGTTTCACGGATATTTCCTGTGGTACGTATTTTTTCATTGTCTTGCTCGTGTACCCATCCAGTTTCATTCATATATATTTTATTACCTCTTCGTAGTATTTGGTAGTCGTTCCTTTTGGTATACTCCCTACGTGGTAGCGGAGCATCGGTAACATTGTACCAAAATGTTTGCTGTGGCGTAGTTACCCAAGTGCTGGTGCCTTGGTAGCGTGGAGCATCATCTACTTCCCACACGGTTTGGGTCCATGTTTTTTTAGGGCTACTAACCGCTGTTTTTCGCCATTCTTTATTGCCCACAAAGGTTAGGGCTTCTTTAGCTTCATACTCCCAATCTTGTCGCCAATGTTTTATTATAGTGGAATCATTTATCACTAAAATATGTTGTAGAACAATGGTATTACCTTCATACGCTGGAGTAACCCACTCGAGTGCTTTGGTTTTTTCTCTGGCATGAAATTTATAACTGGTATCGGCGGCAAATGTTTCGGCATATTGAAAGCTTACTTCATAGCAGCCACACATTTTCTCAATCAACTGTTTGCCCTCTTTAAACTGTGCACCTACACTACTTGCTAAAAGCAAACCTACACTCACTAAAACGGATCCTAATCGCATATTTTTTTATTTGAATTTGTAAATGATAATTACATGACAAAAAAATTGCAATAGAATGACAAACACTGTTGCTATTGGGAAAACTCATTTACGTAAATGGTAAAATCTGATTTGTGCCAATAAAAGCTATTGGCCATTTTTGAATGATATTTTCCTTGTTAGTATTGATAAAAAAACCATCACCTGTACTGGCAATGGTTGTATAAAAAAGTAGCAACAAAACGAACTCTAGGTACTTAGGCCAAACTAGGCTGTAATTCAATTTTTACGGGCTGTTTCAGCGGCTTTTTCTTTTTTGCTCCACGCCCCCACCAGATGATAAAACCAGTTACAGGAAGTGATGTGGCTATTAGGCTTGCAAAAAAGTATAGTAGTTTTCCGAACAAGCCAAGTGCAGGAATTCTACCCGTATGAAAATCAAAATTGCTTCGCATTACTTTGTCGTACGCTGTATAATTAGCAAACAAATCGGCTCGTAAAACTTGTCCGTTTTCTGGGTGAAAGAAAATAGTGTTTTGTTTACGAACCACTTGGTAGGGATACCGCATTAACACTCGCAATGGTTCGGTAGGTTTTGGCGGCTGATTGATAAATACTTGATAGGCTCCCGGATAGGTATTTTTGCAATAATCATACGCTGCTTGCCAGCTATATACTCTGGGTGTTTGCTTGGGCACTTCAGGGGCCTTTGTTTTAGTAATGGGTGCACCTGTGGCAAAGGAAACAAGTTTCTTTGCATTATCAAAAGTCCAGAAAATACCAGTAGCACTAATGAGTACCAAAATTATCAATGCGTAAAAACCCAATACACTGTGTAAATCCCAGTTTACCCGTTTAAATTTTGCATTCCATTTTATGGTGAGTGCCTGACGTAAAAATCGCTTTTGTTTGGGCCACCAAAGCACCAAGCCCGTGATGCATAAAAAAAAGAAGATGAGTACATTCCATTTAATAATTTCCTTGCCTACATCGCCCAAGAAAAGTGTTTCATGAAACTGAATGGTGAGTGTGAGAAGATCGGCTTTCAAATTTCTAACACCCAAAATGCTTCCAGTATACGGATTCACAGAAATAGCTTTATCCGATTGTGTAATGGCTATAAATGCAGCATTGGTTTCTTCTTTAAATCGTAGCTGCGTTATAGTTTCTTTTGGGTGTGCCGTAAGTATGATGGCCAATAATTGATCTACAGATTTTCTTGCACCTTCGGGCTGCACAAATAAATAGTCCTTTTGAAAAGTAGCACGTAATTCTTCTTCAAACACATAAATACAGCCACTAAGCGAAACAAGGAATACCACCAGCCCGGTGATGATGCCTAGCCAGCGATGTAGCCATAGTAATTGACTTTTTATTTTCTTCATATTTATAAAAATTAAAGAATATACCCAAAGGAAAATAATACGTTTCTAGGTGCACCTGGAAACATTCTTAAAAAATCGTAACCACCTACCCAATGTTTTTGGTTGGTAATATTATTGAAGTTTACAGATAGTTTATACTTATTATATTGATAGTAAACAGCTGCATCTATTAGTGTGTAAGCGGGTATTATAAAGGTTCTGGTAAGGCTGGGGCTACGTTCGCTTACATGGTTTATACCAGCGGCAATTCCTAGGCCATTGAACCTTCCGTTTTTCGCGTGGTATTTAAGCCATAAGTTACCATTGTGTAACGGGGCATTTTCTTTTACTAAGCCTTTTACAGTAGCTATATCATCTACAATTTTGGCATCGTTATACGCGTATCCCATACTTATGCTTAGGTTATTAGTAATGTAGCCTGTGGCTTCTAGCTCTACGCCTTTTGCCTCTTGCAGCCCACGCTGGCGCCTAAAATCGGGGTTGCCTGGTTGAGGGTCGGGTACTAGTACATTGGTTTGCTGCAGCTGGTAAATAGCTACACTTGCTAGTAATCGCTGGTTAAAAAATTCTCCTTTTGCACCCGCTTCTATTAGTTTAGAAGTAAGTGGATCGAAAGGGCCGCCAGCATTCGGATTGCTTAATGTAGCGGCCACTTGAGGCATATAGCCTTGTGCATATGTGCCGTAAATATTAATATTTTTTGTTAAGGCGTAGGTTAGGCCTATTCTTGGTATAAAGGCTAGTTGTACTACATTGCTATCGTTACCGGTTCGGTACCGCACTACGTCGGTGTAAGTTTCGTAGCGTGCCCCAACCAAAGCCTGCCATTTTTTATACTTTACTAGGTGCTGAACATAGCCTCCTGTACTGGTAAATTTTGTGGCTGCAAGGGCTGCATTGGTGAATAAGTAGTTACTAAAAAGTCGAAAACCGTAACCACCAGCATTGGTTAAATCAAAGTGTGGTACGTTAGGCACGGGTGCCCGTACACCTGCAATAGAGGTCATACTAAAATTGGCCCCATTGGCACGATTATAGGCACTTGCAGCGGTATTCGTACGGTTTCGGTAGCCGCTAGCTGTAAGTTGGCTGCCACCTACCGGACGCACTTGTTGTAGATAATCGAGTCCGGCAACAAGTGTATGCTCTGCTAAGCCTGTAGTAAACTTGTAGCTGAAGTAGGTGGCAATATTATCAGTAATTATTTGCTGTTGGCGTAGAAAAACTTGCATTCCCGCCATGGTATTAATGGTTTGTCCTAAGGTATCTACGGCATACGCATTTGAGGTGCGGTGCTCGGCTAAATCTTCACTCCATCTAAATTTCATATAGCTGGCATTGAAGGTAAAATTCTCGCTAAACTTGTGCGATAAGGAGAGTGTTACACTTAAATCTTGTACTCGATAATGATCGTTGGTGGCAGCTAAGGCTAAGTTAATGGGCGTACTTTGTAAATTGGTTACACCAGCTACTGCACCAAATACTGCTTGGCCGCGGTCGAGCTTGGTATTGTTATTCACCAATACTAAATCGGCATTTACACTGGTTTTTGGCGATGGTAAAAATGTAAGCGATGGTGCTATCATATACACTTCTCCACCTTGTAAATCTCTAAAGCTTCCGGCATTTTCATAGCCTACGTTAAAACGGTATAGCAAGGTTTTTTCTTGGTTAAGCGGCCCAGTAAAATCTAGAGCAGATCGGAAAGTATTAAAGCTTCCCACGGTTACATTCGCAGCTTGGCGTTTAAAGGCCAATGGTTTTTTGGTTACCATATTAACGGTTCCACCGGGTTGTGCATTACCAAAAAGTGCACTAGCAGGGCCTTTTATTACTTCTACACGTTCTAGGTTTACGGTAATGGGCTGTGTAAAGAAGAACTGACCACTTCTTAAGCCATTAATTAATCGAGCTTCTTCGGATGCTCTAAAGCCGCGAATAGTTAAATCGTTATTGGCACTAAATTGGTTTACCCCTGTGGTAGCTTTTCCAATATCGTTTAAGCGAAAAATTTGTCGGTCATCCATCAGTTCTTTGGTAACTACACTAATACTCTGTGGTATATCCTTGGTACGCATAGCTACTTTACTACCTGCAAAACTGTAATCGTTTTTATAACTTTTTTGTTTTCTTCCCAGTATTTCTACTTGTTGTAGGGTGGTGGTATCTTGCTCATCAAGTATAATATTGGCTTCTACCGTGGAAGATTTATTAGTGGTTATTTTTTTGGTATATGTTTTATAACCTACATATTGTACTTGAAGGGAAAGATTTGCAGCAGCAGTGGTTTGTATGGAAAAAAAGCCGTTAGCTTTGGTTATGGTGGTAGTATTTGTGGGCTTTATTATAATAGTGGCATTGGCTAAGGGTTCGCCGGCATCATTGGTTACACTGCCTTGAATGGTTAATTTTTCTTGTGCAAAAGCGAGCAGTGGTACTATGGTAATTACTATAGCGTAAAAAAATCTCATAATGGTATAATTTGGCCGCAAAGCAACTGGCTATACAGCTCATCATAGTTGTGTAATGCGGAAATGCTATTAGCGTAATGCGGAAAACGTTTAACGCTGTGTTAGGTAAAAGCGGGTAATTTTTTGGTTACCTTTATTCAAATTTTTAAAAATATGTTATCGAAAATAATGCAGGATGCTCTCAATGCTCAAGTAGCTATGGAGGCCCAAAGTTCGCAGGCTTATTTAGCAATGGCTAGCTGGGCCGAGATACAGCCAGGACTAAAAGGTGTAACTAATTTTTTCTTCAAACACGCCGATGAGGAGCGTATGCACATGCTTAAATTAATTCACTTTATTAATGAGCGGGGTGGGTTCGCAGTAGTGCCAGCTTTACAGCAGCCAGTGCTCACGTTTGTTTCCGTAAAAAAGGCATTTGAGGAGTTGCTAAAACATGAACTAGCTGTAAGCAATAGTATTAACGAATTAGTAGATATAGCCTTGAAAGAAAAAGATTACGCTACCCATAATTTTTTACAGTGGTATGTAATGGAACAAATGGAAGAAGAAAAGTTAGCCAGAGATTGTAACGATAAACTAGAAATGATAGGCGACGATAAAAGTGGTTTATACTTGTTTGATAGAGATATTATGACTATGGAAAACGACTAACCCGCCATAAAAATAATAGTTACAAAAAAGGCTGTTTCAAACCGAAACAGCCTTTTCTATTAAAAACAGTTTTTTATTAAATAACTTTTATACCGCTAGCCATTAACTTATACTCTTTTTTAGGCTCGGTAATGGCATCAATTTCTGCCTTGGGTTTTTTAGCATCTTCCGCATAATGTTTTAACTCCTCTACGCTGGTAACTTTTTCTTCTAAAGTACCCTCAATTACTACGGTTTTTCCTTTGGCAGCTACTGGTACAAAAAATGCGTAGTCTTTCATTTTTACAAAAGCTGTTTGTCCGTTAGGCATTGCTAACGTAATCCAACAGCCTTTTTTACTGCACACATCGGTTACAGTGGCTTGTGCCACTACACTTAACTTTTGGTTTGGCGTAAGTTGGGTAATAAATTCCTCTAATGGTTTTACGTTTTCTGTAGAGATATCTTTACCATAAAAATCGCCTGTTTTGGCTTTACCCGCAGGCGGCTGTGCTATACTTACCGCTGAACTAGCAAGTACAAAAAAACTGGTTACAATTGATTTCATCATTATAGTTGTATTAATTGTTGCAAGTTAAATATTTTTCGTTCAGTATCGGCGGAATCTAATAGGGTATAAAACGCCTGTAATTCACTTGGGGTTAAGCCTAAAAAATAGCCATCTGCTGGTAACTCTATAAAGTTAGTTTTTTGTATACAGCTGTTATGGGGGCAGTTACCGGCCGCAACTAGCTTGATTACATTGGCCAAAAGATGATGAAACCGATGCGATGCAATGGTAAAGCAGCTGGTGCCAAACGCTATTTGCATTTGCTGGCAGTGCACACACTCCACCACGTAGCCTAGTTTGTTCTGTACCCAACAGTATCGCATACATTTATTTTTTTTAGCAAGGTAGGTAGCGGTAGTATGGGTGTAGTATTGAAATACGTAAAAACCATTTACCATTATTGGAAAAAATTAGTTTTAGTGGCTATTTAGTTTGGCTACTTTAGCAGCATGAGCGTGCAGGTAACCACAAGCGGATTGGTTTTGAAAGCAGTAAAGTATGGCGATACTAGCTTGGTGGTTTCTGTTTTTACGCGGCAGTATGGTGTACAATCCTACATGGTAAAAGGAGCACGAACAGCCACTAAAAAACGCTCCGGAAAGGCTTTGTATTTTCAGCCCGGTAGTTTTGTAGAGCTTACTATTTACGAGCATCCTAGCAAACAACTTCAGTTTGTAAAGGAAGTACAGTGGTTACATATTTTACCTAATATACATTTAGATATTACTAAAAATGCGGTATGTATTTTTATGGTGGAGTGTGTATACAAATGCCTACACAATTCCACATTACCACAGCAAGATGTGTTTTTACTACTTGAAAAAATTTGGTTGGTTCTGGAGCAGGCCGATAAGCCACTTACAGCCATTTTACCACTATACTTTTTAGTGTGTATTTGTAAAAATTTAGGCTTTCAAATTCTAGGTGAATATTCCGCCGATACTACGGTGATAGATTTTTCCTTGGGCCGATTTGTGGCCAATACACCGCTTCACCCACATTATGTATCCGACCAAAGTGCAGAGGTAATACATACGCTACAACGCTTAGAAAATATGAGCGATTTATTGCTTATACGTTTACCCCACGCCCAACGAAATTATACGCTAGATCAGTACTTATATTTTTTACAATTGCATGTGCCTAATTTCACAGCACTACAATCTCTACCCATTGTACGTACTGTATTAAGTTAGCCTTCCTTTTTAGCACTTATGGTAAAACCTACGGTGGTACCAATATCTAATTTACTACGTATATGTATGGTTTCTTCATGGGCTTCAATAATGTGTTTACAAATAGCTAGGCCCAAACCAGAGCCACCTTTATCTCTACTTCTACCTTTATCGGTCCTATAAAAACGCTCAAATACCCGAGGCAAATGTTCTTCCGCTATGCCCATACCATCGTCGCTAATTTCTACCAAAACATGTTCGCCATCAGTTTTATAAATGCTAGCAACTAATTGGCCATACTCCTTACCATACTTGGTAGCATTGGCTACTAAATTGGTGAGTACTTGTTTTATTTTATCACGGTCGGCAAAAACGGTTATGGGTACTTCACAGCCCTTTTTTATGCTTACTTGCATGTGACGTGCCATGGTTTTGATGGAAAGTTCGTCAAACACTTCTTTTATTACTTCTTGAATAATAAAGTTTTCCTTGTACAAGGGTTGTTCGCCACTTTCAAGTTTGGTTATTTCATCTAAATCGTTCAAAAGGGTAGAGAGGCGTTGCACATTTTTTGAGGTGTTTTCTAAAAATCGCTGTGCCAAAGCAGGGTTTTCCATAGCACCATCTAGCAACGTATCTACATAGCCTTGAATGGCAAAAACGGGTGTTTTAAATTCATGCGAAAGGTTTTGTAAAAACTCTTTTCGGTAGGCCTCGTTACTTTTTAATTCCTCTATTTCATTTCGGCGCTGTACGGCCCAGCGTTCCACATCTTCCCGTACTTCATCTATACTTTTTTGTGGCAAAATATAGCGGTAATACATTTCCTCTTTTTTAGAGGCCTTGGTTTGAAATATGAACTTGTAAATGAGTTTTATTTTTCTATAAATAAACCATTCTAGTACCCATTTTATAAGTAAAAAACAGCCTATATAAATTACACCAAAGCTTATAAGGGCTATTTGTACGTTCGGACTAATTACATAAATACCAATGGATATAGGGGCTGCCAGCCACAATGCCGTAAGTGCCGATAATTGATTCGGCGATAAGTTTTTGGTAGAAAACATGTTTTACAAAGTAAGCAAACCAGCGCAAACCAAGCCGTTTTGTAGCAGTTATAACTCAAATTTATAACCCACACCTTTTACGGTGGTAATACAATCGATGCCCAACTTTTGCCGAATTTTTCTGATATGTACATCTATGGTTCTATCGCCTACTATTACTTCGGCACCCCACACTTGGTTTAAAATTTCGTTGCGTAAAAATACTCGTCCCGGTCTGCTAGCAAGTAGATACAACAATTCAAATTCTTTTTTAGCTAGTACCAAATCTTGCTCATTGATGCGTACTAAAAACATTACAGGATCAATAAATACATTGCCTATAGAAATAGATTTATCAATAGAAGTATCCTTAATAATTCTTCTAAAAATGGCATTTACCCTACTCACCAAAATTTTAGTGCTTATGGGTTTGCTTACATAATCGTCGGCTCCAGTTTCCAAACCTTTTATATGGGAGCTTTCATCGTTTAACGCAGTTAGGAAAATAATCAATGTATCCTTAAAAGCTTGCAAACTGCGTAGGGTAGCACATACTTCAATGCCCGTTTTTTTGGGCATCATGATGTCTAAAATAATCAAATCGGGTTGCAGCATTTTGGCCATATCTAAAGCCTCTTGTCCGTCTTTGGCGGTATACACATCGTACCCTTCTTTCTGTAAATTGTAGCTTACAATTTCAAGAATATCGGGCTCATCATCCGCAATTAATATTTTTTTGGCCTTGGATTCCATTAACAATCTATTTACACAAAAATAATTTTCTACTTCACAGTAACTTGTAAAGGCTTATTATCAATTTGTTAAGTGAATTTGCAACTATTTTTGCCAATTATATATGGCAAAGTTATTTTTCTGTTTGGCTTTATGGTGTTGCGGTTTAGTTGGCTATGCACAAACGGCGGATTCTATTCCTAATATTCCGCTGATGCGTAAAATTTTTCATGAAAAAATTGACGCTCATAAGCCTACTATTGAGCAGTTTCTACCTGCCGATACTACTAGTGTAGCCCATATTTTTCAATTTCAAGCTTTTTTTGAACGGGATACTGCATTGACTAACAACCAGAAAATTTCCTACCTGCGTGGGTTGGAAGATGTTTTGAGTAAATATATTACCGATGTAAAAACTAGGCGTATTGCTGCGAAAGATTTACCTACACTACTAAACGCCTTTGCAGAAGCTATTCCTTTACAGCAAACTGCTGCTAGTTTAGAGCCGGTAATTGAGGCCAACACCATAGCTATTGGTAATATTTTATTAAGCAGCTATTGCTTTGCTGACAATGCCAGTGTTCCTAAGTGCAAAGAAATTTTATTGTACAAGGAATGTGTGGCTAATAAAGATAGAATTCTACCCGTATTAAGCCGTAACCCTAGCGTGTATTTTGCTAGCGATTTACTACCCATAGCTGCCAAGCACAATCCTGATGTGTTTTACAATTTTGCCGCAGCTACCGATGCCTTGGGTGGTTTAATACGCAACAGCACCGATAGTTTGGTACGCACCATAGTTTCTATGGCCAAGTTTAAGCGTGGCCGTTTATACTTTCCTATGTTAGATAGGGTTTACCAAAACCAACTCAGCATTGCTACCATAGATAGTATTTCGCAGGATAGTATTGCTTATTATAAATTATTAGTGGAAACCGCTATACAGTATGCCAACCGTATGCGTAAGCAGGATACACCATTGGTGTATAATGCCTTACAAACCCGTTTAAAAATTCAAGCAAAGGAAACGTTTATAAATACCATCAATGCCCTGCACGATGAGTCCGATGCTGTACGGTTTAATATACTGCAAAGCCTTACTCCACAGCAGCTGTACTACTTGTGTGTACAAGGTGAGGAGGAAATTTATACCAGTAGCTATCTGGGTGTTTTCAAAGCAATTTTTGGAACTAAGAAGCCCATTACAGGCGATGAATTGCTGATGAGTGTACGCTTTGATCATTTCAAGAAATGGATAAAAATGGCAGCGGGCTACAATACTTTAGATGCATTTTTAGCCACAATGAAACCCGGTAACGCCGATGTGCTTTTGCAAGCGTTTGTAAATGGTTTAGATAAAACAAATAGCCTGGAAGATGCAGTAGATGTGGCCGATAGCTACGGCAGTATAGCCAACCTTGCCATACAAAAACAAATACTAGCTACTGTACAGCAAAACTATGAACAGGCGTTGCTTACCAACAATGAACGGGGTAAAAAATTGTATTATATATTACAAACTATTTTTGCTAGTAGCGACACTAGTATGCGTATAAACCTAACCGAAAAATTAGGTATTCCACCGGTGTATACCATGCCACAGAAATTATTAACCGATACTGTGAAAAAGCAAATTGTAATTCAGCAATTTTTTTATGGCGATAAAGATGGCATGAACATTTATAGTGCTTTTTTAAACCATTTTAGAAACGGCAATTGGCGTATAGTACAAAACGACGATTTTGCCACTGTAACATCCATTAAAGGCACACCCATAGTTATTTATGCCAATAAACCGCTAGATGAAACACAAAATTTAGATGCTTTAGCACAGCAGCGTATGAATAGCTATTTACAGGAAAATGGTATAGAGCCCACCGTGGTTATACACCGTGGCCACAGCTATTTTTTACGTAGTACTTTACAGCAGTTGGTACCAAGCGCTAAAGTGGTATTATTGGGTAGTTGTGGTGGTTATAACAATCTGAATGAGGTATTAAAAATTTGTCCGGAAGCCCATATCATTGCTAGCAAACAAGTAGGAACGGGATTGATTAACCAAGGGTTAATTAACAACATTTGTGAAGATTTGCGGCAGGGGAAAGATTTATACTGGCCCGGCCTTTGGAAGCAACTCAGCAAAACTTTTGCTAACAATGAAATGTTCAATGATTATGTACCGCCGCACAAAAATTTGGGTGCTATTTTTATGATGGCTTACAACAGATAACAGTTACATAAACGGGTTATGCTGTTTCTCCCAACCAATGGTAGTGCTCTCCCCATGGCCTGGGTATACCACCGTTTCATCGGGCAATGAAAATAATTTTTCCTGAATAGCTTTTACCAGTGTGGCGTGGTGGCCCATGGGTAAATCGGTTCGGCCAATACTTTCTTTAAAAAGAGTGTCGCCGGCTATTACAAAACCTTGCGGCTCATGGTATAAACAAATATGCCCTGGAGAATGGCCCGGTACAAACAATATTTTCAAATCATCTAAGCCTAGCTTTAAAATATCACCCTCGGCTATATCCACAGTGGGGCCTTCATAGTTTTCAAAAGGTAAGCCCCATTTTTCGCCGCTAGTAGGTGCATAGCTAAGCATCATTTTTTCTAAACTGTGTAAATGCGGCACTACTTGGTAGGTGGCTGCTATAAACTTGTTGCCAAATACATGGTCTAAATGGCAGTGGGTGTTTATCAAATATTTTACTGTAAGGTTTTGCTGGGTTATAAACTGCTGCAGGCGTAGCCTTTCTGCTTCAAAATAGCAGCCCGGATCTACTATGGCGGCCAAACCATCTTCGGTAGAAATTACGTAAGTATTCTCCTGTATGGGACTAAACATAAACCTATGTACGTTTAACATGCTAGTATTGGGTATATTTAATGCGTTTATAGTACTTTTAAACAATAATAAAATTGTATATGCAATTTAGTGGGCATAGAATAGGTTTACTACTTTTCGTGAGTTTTTTTGTAAGTATGCTGCAAACGGGCACCGCACAGGTAAACGCGGTTACGTTTGGTAAAAACCGAATGCAGTATAAAAAGTTCGATTGGAAACTGTACCAGTCGCCCAACTTCAATACTTATTTTAACCAAGGTGGTTTGGAACTAGGCAAATTTGTTACCCAAATAGCTGAGGAGGAATTAGGCGGTATAGAGGAACAAGTAGAATATAGTTTGCAACGCCGAGGAAACATTGTGGTATACAATTCTTACGACGATTATAAGAGTACCAATATAGGCCTCGGAACCGATTGGCAAAGTAGCGGTGGCGTTACCAAATTGGTGAACAACAAAATCATTGTATATTTTGATGGCAACCACCAAAATCTACGTAAACAAATACGCCAAGGCATAGCCAAAATTCTGACAGAGAATATTTTATTTGGCGACGATTTGGGTGAAATAGCCAGTAACCAAGCTTTGCTCGATTTACCCAAATGGCTCACCGAAGGCTATATTTATTACGTAGCCGAAAGATGGAGTGTGGAACGCGACGATGCTCTTAAAAATGCCATGCTGGGCGAAACTTATAAAAACTTTTATCAGTTTGCTTTTGAAAAACCCGAATTGGCGGGTCATGCCTTTTGGTGGTATATAGATGAAGTGTATAAACGAGAAAACGTAGGGTATTTCCTATACCTAGCTCGCTTGTATAAAAACCTAAACAGCGCCAGTTATAAAATTTGCAAGAAGAAATTTAAGGATGTATTGAAGGAGTTTATGGAATACCAAAACACCAAATACACCGAGGATATAAAAAAGCGTAAAAACACCCCTAAGGGCAAGCTTAGCATTGTAGAAGATATAACTAAGAAAGATTTCTTCCGCTTTCAAGCCAACCCCAATCCTAAAAGCAACGATTATGCTTATGTAGAATTTAACAAGGGTGTGTACAGTGCTAAATTGGTGCTGAATTATGAAGATCCTAAAACCCTGATAAGCTATGGTGTACGTACCCGCCAGGGCGATATTAACCCCAATTACCCCATTTTAGCATGGGATAATAAAGGCACACGTTTACTAGTACTTTACTGGAAGGAAGGAGCCATCAATATGTTTGTGTACGATGTGGTAGCCAAAATAAAACGCTTTAAACAAGTAATTACCGATGTAGATCAGGTGTTAGATGCTAGCTTTATGCTCAATGCTAATACACTATTGCTAAGTGCCACTAAAAACGGCCACTCCGATATTTACACGTACGATATAGAGCGAAACAAGCTTACACAAATGACCAACGATGTGTACGACGATTTGAATCCCTCGTTTGTAAGTTTCCCTAACCGTAGCGGTATATTGTTCTCCAGTAATCGCCCAGGTTCTAATGCGGTAAATGCCGATACCGTTTTACCTAGTCGATATAATTTTAATGTGTTTTTGATAGATAATTTTAATAAAAGCGATTTAAAACAAGTAAGCCAACTTACCAACCTTACTTACGGCAATGCTCGCTTTCCCATGCAGTACAATAATAATCACTTCACTTTTGTGGCCGATGAAAATGGTATTGCTAACCGCTGGGCAGGCTTTTTTAGCACGGCCCGTAATGGCGTAGATACGCTGTATTATATCGGTGAAGAATTGTTAAGAAATCCATCCGCCAAAGAATTCGATAGCACCCTTGCTGCCTGGAACAAACAAGAGCCCGATAGCGTAAGCTTTTTTCAAGTATTTAAGGATAGTACCTATACTTTTCCTATTACTAACTACGCTACTAACTTGATAGAAACCCGTATAGCAGGCGATAAAGGTTTGGTTACTGAAACGCGGCAAGAGGGTACCGATAAGTATTTGTACAAACTACGGGTAGATAGTAGCACCCTACGCAAAAGAAATATCAACGCAGTACCCAGCAATTATATGCGTAAAGTAATACAGCAAGCTAGGGCCACCAGTTTTGATAATAATAGTGGCGGTACCGATAGAATGGGCAATCCTTACGCACCGCTACCACAAGCCGATAAAATAAAGGCTAAAGTTTTTCAAAACGGATTTGAAGACGATGCTGCTGATAGTGTTATTAATAACCTACCACGCACCGGCGGTTTGGTACAAGTAAAACCTAACACACTACAGCAAAGCAAACTATTTAATTACCGACTGAAATTTAGTACCGATTTTGTTTTGGCAGGTATCACCAATAATATACTTATTAACCGCTACCAGCCCTATGCCCGTGGTGCTGGCCCCATACAGTTAAACAACGGTAACGATTTAAACTGGAGCTTTAGAGTAGGTGTAAGCGATTTACTGGAAGATATTAAATTCATAGGCGGCTACCGTTTAGGGTTTAACAGCCTACGCGATAAGGATGTGTTTTTGAGCTTCCAAAACGTACGCCGGAAAATAGATTGGGGTGTTACCTACTACCGTAGCAATATTACCAATTTCCAAAACTTTTTTACCGGTGTTAACGCCCGTTATGGTAACAACATGATCACTAGTTTGTACCAGCTTAACGCTACCTTACCCCTGAATGAAGTAAAAAGCTTTAGAGCCACCGTGGCCTACCGTACAGATAGAGGCGTTATTCGCCCGTTCAATATTTTCACTGGTGATCCTGATAGGGCCGGCCTTGGTATCCCCGATTCCGTAGGTAGTTCTATAGTTACCCGCTTTGAATATGTACACGATAATACCATCAACAAAGCCCTCAATATTTGGAATGGCCTACGCTATAAAGTTTATATTGATATGAATATGCCTACCGGCAAAGGCAGTAGCCTACGAGGTAAGCAAACCTATAATATTGGGTACGATGTGCGAAAGTACATACCTATTTATCGCAACTTTATTTGGGCGGGCCGTGCCGCTGGCGATTTCAGTTTTGGTGATGCTAAAATTCTGTACTACTTAGGTGGTGTAGATGGATGGATAAACCCACGTTTTAACAATGCTCCACCACCTACCGATGTTACCGTGGCCTTCCAAAGCTTAGCCATTAACATGCGTGGCTATAACCAAAATTTAGAGCGTGGTAACAATGCTATGGTATTTAATAGCGAGTTTCGGTTACCCATATTTTCTACCTTCTTTAATAGGCCCGTAAACAATGCCTTCCTGCGTAATTTGCAGTTAGTGCAGTTTACCGATTTAGGTACGGCATGGTTAGGGGGCATAGGCAATATTGCCCGCCCAAGCCAAACATTTGGTCAGCTAAGCAGTACTAACCCACTCACGGTAAATATTCGTGCTGGTGGTATCGGTCCGTTTGCCGGCGGTTATGGCTTTGGTGCTCGTAGCACTTTGTTAGGCTACTTCCTAAAGTTTGATGTTTCTTGGCCCATGAGCGGTTTCTTCAGCGGTTCGCCCGTTTCCTATTTTGCTATGGGTATCGATTTTTAGTGTCCGTTTCACAAACCATTATCACATAAAAAGGCCGCAGTTGTTGTATCAGCTGCGGCCTTTCTTTTTTATATTGGGCGTTACCCACAAGGGGTCGGGCTATTCACTCCAAGTTCTCACCCCTACATGGCTGTAAGGGTTCCGGGCTTTCCGTTGCTATCCCTAACGCAGGCATACTGCCTTTGGTACTGGCTTATCCTTTTTTATTGTACTGCTTTTCGGCCTCTTTTGCCTTTTCAAAATCTAAAACTACACCGTTAATACAGTAGCGTAAACCAGTGGGTTTTGGTCCATCTTCAAACACATGTCCTAAATGTGCTTTACAACGGCCACACTGTACTTCGGTACGCTGCATACCATGACTGTTATCGGGCGTATAAATAATGGCTCCTTTGCTTATAGGCTCATAAAAGCTAGGCCAGCCACAGCCACTTTCAAATTTCGTATCGCTTTTAAATAAAGCGTTACCACAGGCGGCACAGTAGTAAGTACCTACTTCTTTCGAGTTTTCAAACTTACTTGTAAAGGGCCTTTCAGTACCTTTTTGGCGGGCTATATAAAACACTTCTGGCGATAGTACTTTTTTCCATTCCTCATCGCTTAATTGTACCGTACTACTATCGGCACGGTTGTACACAGGGTTTTTAGTGGTATCCATTTTTTTACTTTTTGTTTGGTTATTCATTTTGGTGGCCTGCCCTTGGCAGCTACTGCCAAAGCCTATTAATGCGGCAAAAACTAAGTATTTCATGCTGGTAATTTTATACATGTACGTAAAACTAGGGTACATGGTTGTGCTTACGGCTATTTTAACAAAATTCAGGGTATGTAGTTCAGCATGGGTGGCATATAGGTCAGTTTATCGGCAATCAATTATATTTGCAACTCAAGCAAGCAAACCCTGTAGAGTATGTTCAATGTTATTTTATTTGGTCCGCCGGGTAGCGGAAAAGGTACCCAAAGCGAAAAATTAATTGCACACTATGGTGTAAAACACCTTAGTACGGGCGATTTGCTTCGCTCAGAAATAGCCCAAGGCACGCCGCTAGGTTTAGAAGCCAAAAGCGTGATGGATAAAGGCCAGCTAGTACCCGATGAAGTGGTGATAGGTATGATAAGTAGTGCACTAGAGCGTAACCCCACCGTACCAGGCTTTTTGTTCGACGGGTTTCCACGTACCGTAGCACAAGCTGAAGCCTTAGATAAATTACTAGCGCTAAAACACACCGAAATAGGAGTAGTATTGGCGTTAGATGTAAGTGAGGAAGAGTTAGTAGGTCGACTACTAAACCGCGGTAAAACCAGCGGCCGTAGCGATGATACCAATGAGGAAATTATTCGTGCCCGTATTATTGAATATAAGAACAAAACGACTACGGTGGCCCAGTACTATGCTCAGTTTAATAAAGTAGTACATATAGCCGGAGAAGGCAGCGTAGATGAAATTTTTGAAAGTCTGCGTATTGAAATCGACGGTAGAAAATAGACTAGTTGGGTATTTACCATGCTAATAAAAAAGTGTCACTAACCATGACACTTTTTTTATGCGTTTCACCTACGGAATGTTTTGCCCAACGCTTCTATTTTATTCCAGCCATTTGCCCTGCAAGCTGCTTTGCTTGGTGTAATAAAGTTTTTGTTATTGCATTTTCTTCCACAGTTCTTCTATTCTACTTACCCATACAAATTCTCTACGCTTTTGCATGGCAGGTATAGCTGGCGTGCCCATATATACTTGGTTGCCCTCTATACTATTGGTTACACCGGCCTGCCCCATTACCACGGCATTTTCGCCCAAGGTAATGGTTTTATTTACACCTACTTGGCCCCACAGTATTACACCATCTTTTAACTCGGTAGCACCCGCTATACCCACTTGCGATGCTAGTAAGCAATTTTTGCCTATCACTACATCGTGCCCTATATGTACTAGATTATCTATCTTGGTTCCAGCACCAATTTTTGTAATATGTGTTACACCCCGGTCGATGGTACAGTTAGCACCTATTTCTACATCATCTTCTATATGTACATAGCCACAGCTATCCATTCGTTTATACCAAACTTCTCGGTTCTTTTTTCCATTATAGTAAAACGCATCGCTACCAATGGTAGTACCACTTTGTATCACCACATTATTTCCAATTACGGTATGTGCTTGTATACTTACATTGGCATGTAGTACTACATTATTTCCTATCACTACATGTTCACCTATAAACACATTGGGCTGTATGGTTACGTTACTACCAATAGTAGCTGTAGTAGCTATAGCCTGTGTAGCAGGAACAAAGGGTTGTAGCTTTTGTACAATGGTTAAATATGCTTCAAACGGTTCACTGCATACCAGTATAGTTTTACCTGCAGGTATGGTAACATCTTTACTATTAATGATGATAAAACTTGCATTGCTCTGCAAACATTTGTTGTAATACTTTGGATGATCTACAAAACAAATATCTCCCGTTTCTACTTTATGAATTTCGTTGATGCCAGTAGCATAGGCAGTAGCATCGCCTATAATTTCTGCACCAATTATTTCTGCTAAATACGCTACAGATAACGGAGTAATAAAACGCATAAAAACTATTTGAGCATCTAAAATACAAAGCAAGTACCACATGCACCGTATTAAAATACCATCGGCTGAAAGCTATTGTTTACAATGCTTTCCAAGTATCGCTTATTTTTTCAAAGTAGGTAGTTGCTAAGTTTTGTAACACGTAGTTGCCTTCCATAACAGTTCTATAAATACAGTAATTAACAAACGCTGTTTTAAATTGTGCATAAAATAGTTTCGCATTTTTTTGTACATAGTACAAACACTTAGTAATATTGTAATGAAGAAAGAAATTTCTTTATTACTTACTAACCCATTCATACGCAAAGCCTCGATTTATCGGGGCTTTTGCTTGTAAACTATGTTTCATTATTACGCCTTATACAAACCATTTCAAGTGCTATCGCAGTTTACGCCAGAGGCCGATAAATTGTGTTTGAAAAATATAATAGATGTACCTAGTAATGTGTACCCGCTAGGCCGTTTAGATTATGATAGCGAAGGTTTATTATTACTTACCAATGATGCAAGTGTAAACGCAAAATTGCTACATCCAAAAACCAAGCATAGTAAAACCTATTGGGTACAAGTGGAAGGTGCCATTACGCCACAAGCCATACAGCAATTAGCTCAGGGTGTTTCTATTTCTATCAATGGTAAACAGCATACCACCCTGCCTGCCAAGGTTAAAATATTACCGCAGGAGCCCTTGCTTCCACCACGTTCTACACCTATACGTTTTCGAAAAAATATTCCTACCTCATGGGTGTCTATCACCCTACACGAAGGTAAGAATAGGCAAGTACGTAAAATGACAGCCGCTGTAGGTTTTCCTACCTTACGCTTAGTACGCTACAGCATGGAAAAAATAACAATAGAAAATATGCAACCTGCCGATTTGGTGTCGTTTTCTCAAAAGGAGTTTTTTCATTTATTAGGCTGGTAGCCTACCACCAAACCATTTGAATATAGGGTGTTTGCTTGCAATGTTTTACATTTACGCTATTGAATAGGTAATGTATGAGCAAGCTATTGGTAAGCGTATTGAGTATATTTTTTTCGACTATTTGTTTGGCACAAGTAAAGCCAAAAGCGGCTGCTGCACCTGCAAAAACGGGTTATAGCATAAAAGCTACCATTACACCGTATAAAAACTGTTGGCTGTATCTAGGCTGTTACTATGGTAAATACCGCAACTTGGTGGATAGTGCTTATGTAAACGCCCAAAGCCAAGCCGAATTTAAGGGAAGCAAAAAGCTACCCGGTGGTTTGTATTTTTTGGTGAGTCCTACCAAAACTATTCTCTTCGAAATTTTAATGGACGATAAGCAGCAAATGACCGTAAAAGCGGATAGTGCCGAGGTGGAGAAAGCTATTATTACGGGTAGTAAGGATAACGATTTGTTTCAAACCTATACCAAGTACTTAGGTACACAAGTACCTGCCATGACGGCCGCACAAAATAATTTTAAGCAAGCCAAAACTGCGGAGGATAGTGCTAAATGGCGTTCCATCATCATCGATCAAAATAAAGCCCTAACCACTTACCGCGATAATATAGTAAAGGCAAATCCTACCAGTATGTTGGCTGCGTTTTTTAATACCATCAAACGTCCGGAACCACCCGCCATACCTACTGTAAATGGTAAACCAGATAGTGCCTATCCTTTTCGATTTGTAAAGGAGCATTTTTGGGATGATGTAGATTTTGGTGATGAGCGAATTTTACGAACACCATTTTTCGATCCTAAGGTAGATGAGTATTTTAAAAACTATGTATCGCCAGAGCCGGATAGCATTATACCAGAGGTGAACTATATGTTACTAGCCTCACGCCCTGCAAACGATATGTTTAAATACTTATTAGGAAAGTTTACCGATAAGTATGTAAACCCTGAAATAATGGGGCAGGATAAAGTATTTATTTTTCTATTCAATAACTTTTTTTCCAAAGGAGATACTGCTTGGTTAAGTGTGAAGCAGCGAGAATTTATTTTCAATAGAGCCTATAGTTTAATGGCTAACCAGCTTAACGAACCTGCACCTACTTTAACCTTGTACGATACGTTGGGTAAGGAGCAAAGTTTATATAGTGTGCAAGCGCCGTATACTTTGATAGCATTTTGGGATCATACTTGTGGGCACTGTAAGGAGCAAATACCTAGATACGATAGTATTTACAAAGCCAAATGGAAAACATTGGGTATAAAAGTATACAGTGTAAACAGCTGCGATAAATTGCACGACAAAGCTGGTTTTGCTAAAGCCGTAAACGAATGGTCGAACTTTTTAAAAGAGAAAAATATTACGGATTGGATTCAGGTATATCAACCCAAAAATAAACGAGAGGAAGAAATAGCCAATCAGCAAGCGGGCTTCAAGCAATTGTACGATGTGTACCAAACCCCTACTTTTTATTTATTAGATAAGGATAAAAAGATCATTGCTAAACGCTTGAGTTTGGAGCAGTTTGATGGATTGATAGACGCAAAAATTAAGCAAGACAAAAAATAGAACTCATAATAGTATGATACAGAAATGGCTGTGCCACATCTTATGTTTAGTGGGCACTATACAGGTAGCCCAAGCACAAACGGTATTTACGTACGGAAACAAAAAGGTAGATAAGCAAGAATTTTTACAAGCTTTTCAAAAAAATCCTACCCTCGAAAAAAACAGGAAAAAGGCATTAGAAGAATATCTAACGCTTTATTCCCAGTACAAACTTAAAGTTCAGGCGGCGTACGATGCTGGGCTTGATAGCAATGAGAATTTCAAATATGAAAGTGCCAATTTTAAACGCAGCATTGTGGCCAATGCCATTAACGAAGAAGCTAATGTGCAGCAGCTTACCAAGGAAGCTTTTGCCCACAGTTTGTTTGATATTCAGTTACAACATGTAGCTATAGAAGTAGCGCCAGGAGCAGATTCTACTACTGCCTATAATCAAATACAAAAGGCGTACAAACAGTTACAAGGCGGTAGAGATTTTTTATCTACCACGTTAGAATTTTCGAGCGATGAAGCTGTGCGTAAACAGCAGGGAATGATAGGGTGGATTACCGTTTTTACCCTTCCGTACGATTTAGAAAAAATGGTTTACAATACCCCAGTTGGTAAGTTTACCGCACCTTACCGTAGCTCAAAAGGTTACCATATTTTTAAAGTGGTGCAAAAGCGAAATGCCATAGGTAAGTGCACCGTACAGCAGGTACTTATTCCGGTATTTAATGGTGCCAATGAAGCAGAGAAAAAATATGCAAAACGCAAGGCAGATAGTTTATATGAAATAGCACAATCCGCCAAAGGTTTTGAAGTAGCCGCTAGTATGTTTAACCTTACACCGGTAGATATAGAAGTGGCCGTGGGCCAATACGATGAAGTGTATGCCAACAAAGCGTATGCACTTAAACGTAAAGGCGATCTAGCTGCTCCCTTTGAAACACAGTATGGCTGGCATGTATTACAACTAAAAAGTCAGCAGCCCATTGCTACCGATACTACCCAAGCCGAAACCGTACAGGCACTCCGTGCCAAAGTAGAAAGCGATAATAGGATGGAGGAAGCCAGAAACGTATTAATAAAAAAGTGGATGCAGCAAACGCAGCTGAGTAAAGCCAATATTCCTGCAAAGGCTTTGTTTGATTTTGCCGATGCGTATGTAGGTGGTAGAAGCTTAGATAGTGTGGTAGGTATACAACGCAGCACCGTAATTTTTACGTATCCTAAGCAAAAAGTAACGGCAGAGGAATTTGGCAAATTTGCCAAGGCGGTACGCCTTTCAGGGAATAGCATTTCTACCGCACCGTACGAGGTATTGCTGGATGAGTTTTACAAAATTGCTACAGGCGAATATTATAAAAATAACCTTGAGCTATTCAATACTAAAGTGGCTGCTCAATTACAAGAGTTTAACGAAGCCAATTTGCTATTTAGCATGATGGACCAAGAGGTGTGGAGCAAAGCTGCTGCCGATACCGTAGGACTACAAAAATTTTATGCTGCTAACAAGGGCAAGTATGTATGGACAAAAAGTGTAAGTGCTATAGTAGTTACCGCATTAGGTAAGGCTAAGGCTGATAGTATGGCACAGTTTGTAAAGGCAAATCCTACCCGCTGGAAGCAAGTAACGCAGTTATTGGCCGGCGAAGGATTTGCCGATAGCAGTAGGTTTGAAATAGAACAATTGCCTACCACACAGCCGTTAGCGTATACCGTAGGTGCTTGCAGTACCCCCGAAAAAAATACCAACGATGATGGTTATACTTTTGTGTACATCATTGCAGTACACCCGGCCAACGACCCTAAAAGTTTCCAAGATGCTCGAGGTTTAGCCATTGCGGGCTATCAGCAGTTTTTAGAGAAACAATGGGTAGCTAGTTTGCAAAAAAAGTACCCCATTAAGTTTAATGATGCCGTGGTTAAACAATTGCTTCAATAGCTAGTCTTTATATAAATGATTGCTATGGCAGCTATACGTTCTTTTGCGTGGTGGGTACTACTAGGTACTATACTTTTCGCTTCTTGTAAAAAGCCTGTTATCGATGGTACAGTTCCTGTGAATAACAGCTTGTATTTCCCACCTACTACAGGAGCATGGCAAACTACTACACCGGCCGCCCTTGGGTGGAACTCGGCAGCGCTGAATAGTACGTTTGGTTTTTTAGATCAAAAAAATACCAAGGCCTTTATAGTTTTAAAAAATGGCGAGTTAGTAGTAGAAAAATATTTTGGAAATTTTACGCAGGATAGTGTTTGGTACTGGGCAAGTGCCGCAAAAACATTAACGGCTGTGTTGGTAGGTATAGCACAGCAGCAGGGTAAGCTACGATTGACCGATAGAACCAATAGATATTTAGGTGCTGGTTTTACCAATGCACCTTTGGCTAAAGAAAATGCCATTACTATTTTTCATCAACTCACGATGACTACCGGGCTAGATGATGGTGTACCGAACGATGATTGTACCACACCCGCTTGTTTGCTGTTTAAGGCCGATGTGGGTACACGCTGGGCTTACCATAACGCACCGTATACCTTGCTGGATAAAGTGATAGAAAACGCCACACAAACTAATTTTCAAACCTATACAAGGCAGCAAGTAGGTACGCCTATAGGTATGGGAGGCCTTTGGATAAACAATGGTTTTAACAATGTATACTATAGCAACGCCCGTAGCATGGCAAGGTTTGGTTTACTACTCCTGGCCAAGGGCCAATGGAACGGAACTAACATTATTAATAATACATACGTAGATAGTATGGCTACCACTAGCAACAGTTTGAACCAATCGTACGGACTGCTAACATGGCTTGCAGGTAAACCAAGTTATATGTTGCCTACAGTGCAAACGGTTTTCAATGGTTCCTTAGTACCCAATGCACCGGCCGATATGTTGGCAGCCTTGGGCAAGAACGACCAGAAAATTTACGTAGTACCCAGTAAAAATTTAGTGGTAATTCGAATGGGGAACTCGGCTGGTAATGTACAATTAGCAGCTAGTAGTTTTGATAATGAATTATGGGGCTATTTGCGGCAGGTATGGCCTTAACTTTCCTTGGGTGGTAGTTTACGCCAAGGAAAGTTAAGCACCTATGTAGTAATTAATCAATCGTCCAAACTTCTCTGCCTCTTAGTAGTTTGTTTAAATCGCCTTTTCCTTTCGTAGCAATGGCTTCCTGAATTTGTAGCTGCAGCATATCCTCATAGCAGGCTCTTGCTTTCGCGAAAAATACGCCAAACGGTCTTGGGAAATGGTTGAGCTCACTTGGGTTATCAAACAGTCTTACCAGCGTTTGTGCTTTGTAAAAATCAGTTTCATCGTGTATCCATAAATCATCCAAATTGTAGGTATCGCCTAGCTCCACTACTACGGGGCGTAAACCATCCAGCTTGATGCCTTTTTGCTGGTTGGCGCCAAACACCAAGGGTTTACCTTGTTCTAAAAACAAGGCTTCTTCTGGTTTGGTAGATTTTTCAGTGAAAATTTCAAAAGCACCGTCGTTAAAAATATTACAGTTCTGGTAAATTTCTAGGAAGGAGGAACCCTTGTGTTGGTGGCTTCTACTTAGCATAGCTTGTAAATGCTTAGGGTCTCTATCCATACTTCTAGCTATAAAACTAGCATCGGCCCCTAAGGCTAAAGCCAATGGATTAAACGGATGATCAATGCTACCTACAGGGGTACTTTTAGTTATTTTTTGCTCTTCCGAAGTGGGGGAATATTGCCCCTTGGTTAAACCATAAATTTGGTTATTGAACACCAAAATATTTACGTCAAAATTTCTTCTCAATAAATGAATGGTATGGTTACCACCAATGCTCAAACTATCGCCATCACCCGTTACAATCCACACACTCAGTTCGGGCCGTGTAGCTTTTAAACCACTGGCCACAGCCGTAGCACGCCCATGAATACTGTGCATGCCAAAGGTGTTCATGTAATAAGGAAAGCGACTGCTACAGCCAATACCGCTAATGATTGCAATATTTTCCTTGGGTACGCCAATGGTGGGCATTACTTTTTGCACTTGGGCAAGTATGGAATAGTCGCCACAGCCAGGGCACCAACGCACTTCCTGGTCGGTAGCAAAATCTTTCGCAGTTAATACGGGAGCAACAATATTTTCAGCACTCATTCATCCAAATTTTGTGGTGCAAAGGTACAAAACCAGCACCAGTTAAATAGTAAACTGTTAGGGTTGCTGTAAGGCTTCCCAATACTCGGCCGCACGCCTTGTATGTGGAATAACAATGGTTCCGCCCACAATGTTTGCCACGGCAAATATTTCATACAGCTCTGCGGTGGTTACACCTAATTCAAAACACTTGCCTACATGGTATTTTATACAATCGTCGCAGCGTAGTACCATACTAGCTACTAAGCCCAGCATTTCCTTGGTTTTGGTGGGTAGGGCACCTTCGTCGTACGTATTGGAATCTAGGTTCCAAAGACGTTTCAACACTAAATTATTCTTGCTTAAAATTACCTCGTTCATTTTAACGCGGTACTCATTAAACTCTGCTACAAGCGGACTCATATTCATCGTATTTGGGGGCAAAGGTGGGTTATTTTCAGCGCTAATGCTGTTTAGTACTGAAAACTAAGTGTAATAGGTAAAAAATATCGGTAACCGAAAATGTAGGAGCGATGGAAGTAGGTTGTTTTGGGTACTTGCCAGCCATAAAAACAGTCAATTATCTTAAGATATAATAAAATGTCACTTTCGTTTATCATGTAAAAATAAAGTAGTACTTTCGATTATCATGTTATTAAGGCGACAAATATTTACTGAAAGTGCCCACGAAAGTTTATTTTTCTGGGGTGCCAGGCAAACGGGGAAAAGCACTTTGTTGGCCAGTCTTTTTCCTGACGCGTTGTGGTTCGATTTGTTGATGGCAGACGTATACGAACGATTACTACGAAACCCCACTTACTTACGGGAAACGGTGCTTGCAAAACCCGATATTACTACAGTAGTGATAGATGAAGTTCAACGATTGCCTGAGTTATTGAACGAAATTCATTGGCTTATTGCCAACACCAAGTGTAGGTTTATTATGAGTAGCTCCAGTGCCAGAAAAATTTTGCGGTCCAATACTAACTTATTAGGTGGTAGGGCGTTACGGTATCAACTTTATCCGTTGGTATCCGCCGAAATTCCAGATTTTGATTTGTTGAAAGCTTTGAACCATGGCTTGCTTCCAAGGCACTATCAAGCCGCCCAACCGAAAAAATTATTGGCGGCTTATGTGGGAAGCTATTTGAACGATGAAATTATTTCCGAGGCAAAAATTAGAAACGTACAAGTATTTGCACAGTTTTTGGAAAGTGCTGCATTTAGCAATGCCGAGATAGTAAACTATGCCAATATTGCATCGGATTGTGGGGTAAGTGCCCCCACTATAAAAGAGTACTTTCAAATATTACAAGATACTTTGATAGGTAATTTTGTACCCGTATACCAAAGGCAACCGAAAAGGCGAGTTATTCAAGCACCGAAGTTTTATTTTTTTGATGTAGGTATTGTAAATCATCTATTAAAACGTACAGGTATTGTATTCAAAAGTGAAGCATTTGGTTATGCGTTTGAGCAGTTTATATACCAGGAATTACGTGCTCACAGTCACTACGCTGGTTTGGAATATTTAATTAGTTATTGGCGAACAAGTTCGCAGTTGGAGGTAGATTTTATACTAGGTTCCAACCAAGTGGCTATTGAAGTACAGGGTACAGATAATATTAGTAGCAAGCATTTGCGAGGCCTGCGTGCTTTTATGGAGGAGTATACAGTACAAAAAGCCATTGTGGTTTGCACCGAACCACTTACTAGAATACACGATGGAATCATCATAATGCCGTGGCAAGAATTTTTGAAACAGCTATGGCAAGGTGAAATCATTAGCTAAATAGTTTAAGAATTCACTATATCGCCACCGTATTTTCTCTTTACTTTTTTAGCGATTCGTATACCAAATACACCAAGTTCCTATACGTGGCGCCACTAGCTTCTGATAATGCCATTTCGCAAGTGTGCCCCGTGCTATAGCAGCCTTGCACTTTTGTATAGTCTACCTCGGCTACTTCCGCTAGGGTAGCACTGGCAGGTAACTCGGGTACAAAAAAGCTCCGGTCGCCCGCCATACCGCAGCAGCCCGCATTTTTAGGTATTATTACCTGTGTAGCACAAGCTTGTGCTACCTGCTGCATGGTACTTACTAAGCCCATTTTTTGGCTGGAACAAGTGGGGTGTAATACCACAGTTTGCGATACTTTTTTGAGCGATAATTTGGGTAATAAATCTGCTAAGTAGGCAATGATATCTTTTAGTTGTAACTGTTCAAATTTTTGCTGGTACGTTGCGGGCAATGTTTTTTTATACTTTAAAAATGTGTAAGTGCAGCTGGTAAAATCTACCACTATGGGTAAAGTTCCTTGCTGGCTCCAAACCCATGCAGCATCTATCCATTGGGTAAATTTAAGTAAGGCAGCATCCGTAAAACCCTTGCTGCTAAAGGGTTGGCCACAGCATTGGCTGGTGATATTATTGGGTAGTAGTACTTGTACACCAGCGGCTTCACAAATATGCAGAAATGCCTGCTGAACAGTTTTTTCTTGGTTGGGCGTACTCATTAACCGATTGATACAAGCCGTAAAATAAACCACACTAGGTGCTGTTGGCTGTATAGTAGGTAATGCCTTACCAGCCGCAAGGCCATTGTTCCATAAAGGAAACTGCTTACTTATTTTACGGGTGGTAGTGGTGATGGTACGCATGGTATTAGCTCCTGCTAATTTATTTATGCCAGCGCCTAAACGTATGCCTACCTTACCTAAGGTTTCTATAGTGCCATAATTTTTGGCAATAAATACAGCTACTTTTTTAGCAGTGCTGCTATGATTTTCTCTGCGTAATCGGGTTACTAAATCGCCGGTGTTTATTTCTACGGGGCATTCACTTTGGCACAGTCCGTCGGTGGCACAAGTATCCAATCCTTTGTATTGATATTGTTGTAATACTTCTTTGTATTCCTTAGTGGCACCTTGTTTTTCTAGCTTTTTTAGCTGCCGTCTTACTTGTATTCGTTGCCTTGGTGTAAGCGTAATATTTTTGCTGGGGCAATGGTGTTCGCACATACCACATTCTATACATTTATCCACCTCTTCTTCTACGGCAGGTAACTGTTTTAAATGTTCTATATGTGCCTCTGTACTATGGTTAATAATTACGTCGGGATTCAGCAAGTTTTGGGGGTCTACGGTGTGCTTTATTTGTTTCATGATGGCATACAGTTCGCCACCCCATTCCGCCTCTACAAACGGACTCATATTACGGCCAGTACCATGCTCCGCTTTTAATGCACCGTTGTACTTATGCAATACCAAATTCACGAGTGATTTTATAAACGCATCGTACCTTTTTATTTCTGCATCGGTATCTAACAATTGGGTAATTACAAAGTGAATATTACCATCCTTAGCGTGCCCAAATATGATGGCATTATCGTACCCAAATTCTTGAAATAAGTTTTGTAAATCAAGTACGGCCGAGGCTAATTGTTCTACAGGAAAGGTTACATCTTCTAAAATCACGGTAGCGCCTTTAGCCCTTACAGCACCTACACTTGGAAACATGCCCTTGCGTATTTTCCAATAGAAATTTCGGGTAGCAGCATCCTGTGTAAAACTGGCGTGATGTAGCAATGGCAATGCTGCTAAAGTGGGTTGGGCATTCGCTAAAATTTGATCAAGTTCTGGTTTGGTGGCTGCTTGGTATTCGCAAAGCAAAGCAGCGGCGCTTGTGGGCAAACTCTTAAAAAAATCAGGCAGTCCTGCCAAGTGTTCTACACTTTTTAAGCTAGCTCTATCCATTAATTCTAGTACATCCGCTTGGGTATTTTTTAAGGGTACTATGGCACTACAAGCTGCTTCTATACTGTTGAAATATAAAATGGCAGTTGCATTGCACGGATGGTTAGGAATGGTTTTTAAAACCGTATGTGCTATAAACCCTAAAGTGCCTTCTGCACCCACTAATAGGTGAGCAAAGCAATCGAGCGGATGATCATAATCTAAGAGGGCATTAAGGCTGTAGCCAACGGTATTTTTAGTTTTGTATTTGTGCCGTATTTTATTCACTAATGCCGGCTTGGCTGCAAGTATTTGTTTTGCTTGTGTAAGTGTTTCTACTACTGCGGTTTCTTGGGTTAGAAATTTTTCACGTGCATTGGCATCTGCGGTGTTGTACACCCTTCCGTTGGGTAATACAAAACAAATTTCCTGCATGGTATGGTAGCTATTGTAAGTTACGCCACAGCACATACCACTGGCATTATTACTTACTATACCACCCATCATGGCGGCTGATATACTACTTGGGTCGGGCCCTATTTTTTTTCCGTAAGGCAGTAGATATTTATTTACCATGGCCCCAGTAACACCGGGTTGGCTCCATACCAATTCTCCCTTTTGCAGGGGTTCCACTTTGTTCCAGTGTTTACTGATATCTACCAGAATACCGTTGGTAATACTCTGTCCGGACAAGCTAGTACCGCCGGCCCTAAATACTAGCGGTGTTTGGTATTGGTGACTAATGCTAAATAAAAACTGCACCTCCTCCACGCTTTGTACTTGTACTATTACTTGTGGAATTAGTTCATAAAAACCGGCATCGCCTGCATAGGCTAACCTATCGTGTAAACTATAAAGCACACGCTGCGGCGGCAACTGCTGCAATAATGCGGAAACTAAATTCATGAATAAACAAGCTGGTGGGTGGTAAAAATACTACGACTGTGCTAACCACCTACTATTGTTTAGGAAATTAGCAAGCTAACTATGCAGGGGTAAAATAGCTACGATATTTTATGGTGCTTTGCGGTGTTTGCTTATTTTAGCCAAATGGAAACCATGGCCCATAAAAAAATCATCATTATTACGGCGCCTTCCGGTGCAGGTAAAACAAGTATTACCCATTTTTTATTAAATAAGTATCCGCAGTTAGCGTTTTCTATTTCAGCGGCTACCCGTGCTCCACGGGGCGATGAAAGGCATGGCGAAGCTTATTATTTTATAACGGCCGACGCATTTCAAACCCATATAAAAAACGATGAATTTTTAGAGTGGGAAATGGTGTACGAAGGTAAGTATTACGGAACCCTAAAAAGTGAAATAGAACGTATTTGGGGTAATACACAAACCCCGGTTTTGGATATAGATGTACGTGGAGCTATGCATATAAAGGCTCAAAACCCAGCTAACACGCTTACTATTTTTATAGAGCCACCTAGTATAGATACGTTGCGTAAACGACTAGAAAGTAGGGGTACCGAAACCAAGGAAAGTATTGCTACTAGGGTAAACAAAGCATCGTACGAACTAAGTTTTAAAAATCAGTTCGATGAAGTGGTAATGAATGTAGATTTACAAAAAGCCTGCTGGGAAACCGAGCAAATTATTGCTAGTTTTCTTGGTTGGAAATAATTAAAATAAAACGAAATATATGTTTGCCAACAAAACCATTTTTATTACGGGCGCTAGCAGAGGAATAGGTAAAGCCATGGCATTAAAATTTGCCAAGGAAGGTGCCAATATAGTAATAGCAGCTAAAAGTGTAGAGGAAGATCCACGCCTAGGCGGTACCATTTTTTCCGCTGCCGAGGAAGTGGAAGAGGCAGGTGGACAAGCGTTGGCTGTACAAGTAAACATACAGCAGGAAGACCAAATAGCCGCTGCAGTAGCCAAAACTGTAGAGCGTTTTGGAGGGATAGATGTACTCATCAACAATGCGAGTGCCATTCAATTAACGCCCACGGAAAAAACAGAAGCCAAGCGTTTTGATTTGATGCATAGCATTAATGTAAGAGGTACTTTTTTGATGACACAGCACTGCATTCCTCATTTGAAAAAAGCTAGTAACCCACACATTCTTACTTTATCGCCACCAGTAAACTTGGCGCCAAAATGGTTAGGTGGGCATGTAGCATATACTATCAGTAAATATAATATGAGCATGCTAGCGCTGGGTTGGGCAGAAGAGTTAAAACAATACGGGATAGCAGCCAATGCATTGTGGCCTAAAACTACCATAGATACGGCGGCGGTAAGAAATTTATTAGGTGGACAAGCACTGGCTAATATGAGCCGAACCGTGGATATTATTGCGGATGCCGCTTATGCCATTGTTAGTAAAAGTAGCCGAGTATGTACCGGCAATACTTTTATAGATGAAGATGTTTTACGTGCTGAAGGCGTAACCGATTTAGAAAAATATAGTGTAGTACCTGGTGCACAATTGTACCCAGATTTATTTGTATAACAGTTAATTATAGCTATTAAAAAAGAGTGGTTTTTCGGCCGCTCTTTTTGTTTTTATAATAAAGTGGTTCGTGCCGGCACGAACCACTTTTTTTCGCTCATAGTTCCTGCATCGGTTATGCAAGGAAATGATTAAATTTGGCATATGAGGGATGATAATGAAATATTTGAATCTTTAATTGCTGGAGGTGTAATTGGTGCAACTCTCGGTGCGTTGTTAACTAGCGATAAAGACGAAGGTGCGTCCGTTGGTGCGTTAATAGGTGCGGCTGTTTTAGGAACTTACAAAGCCAATGAGAAAGCCAACGCAAGCCGTGTGCCAATGATAATGGAGGAAAATGGCAAATTATATCGAATAAGTGCTGACGGTACGAAGGAATACATACGCGACATTGAGAAGCCAAATTTAAAATTACCAGAACATTTTAAACTAGTATAAAGTGGCAATCAAACGCATGCGAGTGTTTGCCGGCCCCAATGGTTCTGGTAAAACAACTATTATAAATAGTTTAAGAGCGGAAATTGGCTTTGGGGTTTATGTAAACGCCGATGATATTGAAAAAATGCTTAAGGAGAGTAGGGTTCTACTATTTAGTGCCTATCACCTAGCGATTAACGAAGCACAATTGCAAGAGTTCTTTAAGAATAGCACCTTCGCACCGGAAAAGAGAAACGAATTAAACTTGTACACCAAGTTACACGTTAGGGAAAATGTATTGCACGTAAACACATTTGTAGACTCTTATCTTGCTGCAGAGATAGCAGAATTTATAAGGCAGCAATTATTGTTTAATGATATTTCCTTTACATACGAAACCGTGATGAGCCACGGTAGCAAATTATCTTTTTTACAACAGGCGAAAGATAAGGGCTACAGGGTGTATATTTATTTTGTGGCGACGGCAGATCCAGAAATAAATATAAGTCGTGTGAAACTAAGGGTGGTTCAAGATGGACATAATGTTGACCCTGAGGTTGTGAGAAGCAGGTATGATAGAAGTTTGCGACATCTTAAGCCTGCCGTAAAGTTGAGCAATCGAGCATATGTGTGGGATAATTCGGGTAAGGCAAGTATTTTGATAGCGGAAATAACCGACGGTATCGATGTAAAAATTTTTGATACTGATAAAGTTCCTCATTGGTTTGAAAAATACTTAATTGTGTAGTGGGACAAAGAGATCAATAAAATGGTTGCTGCTGCCATTAACCGCGGCGATGGTATATTGTATACTTCGAAAGCCTCGGTACGAAATATCACTCCGGAACTGATTTTCTACAACCATCCTAAGCCTTCAAAATAAAATCTTGCATCCTCCTGAATTTTTTGTTTGTCAATATGTAGTTTTCTACTTTTATTATACTTGTCGAGTATATCGAACGAATTTATTATTCCGTTAGCTCGCATAAACTTTCGATCCTCTTCTTTTGCGTACTTCATTTCTAAATAGCTAAACACAGCATCCCAGTACAATACTTTTTCTTTAGTATCATATGTGGCCGTTGCTTTTGTATTTTCGCCTATACATACAATTAGAAAAAATAGCTCTACTTCTTCATTACCATAGTTTCTAAGGCGAAAAAAGCTTGAGATTTGCATATCTGCTAATAGGGGTTGCAACCATTCCCATGCATCAGATGAACTTCGAATTTTCATTTGCCAGTAATTTTAATAGTTTGAAAAGTCTTCCAAAGCCTTGTTTCGTGAAGCAAGGAACTTTGCCTTTTAGTTGTTAAAACCGAATTAATGTTACTAAAGCAATTTTGAGCTCGTTTGATTGTTTACGAAACAAGCTCTTTTTTTGCGAAAAAAGCAATTATGAAATCTCTAGTATCTCTACTGCTTATGGTTTCATTTTTTTTCAGCTTGGCACAAACAAAAAATCGTTTCCAGATTCAGGCAAACTATCGACTTAATGGCAATTTCTTTGTTCGCAGTTATGATGAGCTAACAAGTCCGAACGGAGCCACACAATTCTACAACAAAAACTTCGTGGGAACTATAGGTGGGATAGAGGTAAAATATAGAATTGGAAAAAATACATTCCTTGGATTGGGATTTGATAGAAGTGCTAATTCTCGTTCAATCAATTACACTTCAAATGTCGTTCCATTCTATATTCAAGATTTCACTATCACTCATTGGAATAGTTTTCACAACATATTTGTTAACAAAGATTTTTCGAAAAAGAAGGTGATTATTTCCACTGGTGTTGGGCTTTATTACCTCCGATCTCAACAACAAGAAATTGATGCTTCGCTTCAAGGAATAGCTTTGGAGCAGCGTAATTTTAAGAATAGTCGACTAGAGGAACTTGGTGCATCGGTCGACCTTGAGTATAAGTACAAAATTGATACGCATATACATCTTGGACTTAGAACGAGATTCTATTACACACTTTCTACAGCTATGCCGGAGGCGATTGTTTTAGCACCTACGCTATCGTACACGTTTTAAATATACCAAAGCCGTAGTCATAAAAAAAGGGGCCTGTAGAACCCCTTTTTTTTGTTTGCAATACCACGGCTACGGGTAACTAACTGTTTACCTTAGCTGTAGCTGCTTTAAAGCGTTGTATAGCTTGCCTTGCGTAATCGCTTAAAATTAAACGTCCACTGATGGCCGCACGTTCATCTAATAGTTTATCCCAATCATCGGTTCCTTGCCAAAACATTTTTTTCATTTCGTGCATGGCTTTGGGGTGGCTGGCTACCAAGGTGCTGGTAAGGCGTTCAATGCTAGCATCCATACTTTCTACAGTGGGGTGCAGCTCGGCAAAAAGGCCTTTTCTTCTGGCCCAATCGCCATTACGCCAAAGGGTAGCATCTATAGCTAGCTGACTGAAAGCTGACAAGCCTAATTTGCGTTCCACGGCCGGACCTACTACAAATGGACCGATGCCAACAGCCAATTCGCTCAGCTTAATATCTACACCTTCTACCGCTATAGCATAATCTGCAGCGGCTGCCAAACCTACGCCACCACCTACGCATTTACCGTGTACACGGGCTACTATAAACTTGGGGCATTTACGCATGGCATTAATTACTTTGGCAAAACCACTAAAAAATTCATGGCCTTGTGTTTCATTTTCTATGGCGGCCAATTCATCGAAACTGGCGCCTGAACAAAATACCTTTCCTTCACTTTTTAGCAGTAAAACATTTACTTTAGGGTTAGCACCTGCTTCGGTAATATGATGAGCTAAATCAACCAGTGTTTTTTTTGGCAAACTGTTACTCTGTGGGGTAAAAAAGCTAATGTGTGCTACATGGTCCACCACATCGGTTTTTACAAATGCTTCCATATTCTTGTTTTTTTCTAAAATACTGTATTTGATGGCAACCAATTGTTAGTTTAACTTTTCTTTTTTACCATCGTTAAAATAGTGGCTACGGCTATGGTTTCCTGCGTATCGTCGTATACTTCTACCAGCCATTTTACTATACCTTTTGGCACATCATTTTCATCGCGTAACTCCTGCGGAATTTTTTCTTTTACCGTAAGGTGTACACCAATAGTAGTACCTGCGTACACGGGTTTGGTAAACCTTAGTTCATCTAAACCATAGTTTAGCAATACCGGGCCTTTTTTTGCATCTACAAATAAACCCGCTGCTGCACTGATAATAAAATAGCCATGTGCTACAGGTTTTTCAAAAAGGGTACCTTCTAAACTAGTATGATCGGTATGGGCGTAGAAATGATCCCAACTCAAGTTTGCAAAGTTTACAATATCTGCTTCCGTAATGGTTCTTTTGGCAGTGGTAAGGCGTTCGCCAATTTGTAAATCGTCGAAATATTTTCTAAAAGGGTGTATATCAAATTCCAAATAGTCTGCCCCAGGAATGTATTGGTTAGTAATACCCGTGAGCATAGTAGGCGAACCCTGTACGGCTACACGCTGCATATAATGTTTTACGCCCCGTACACCACCCATTTCCTCACCACCGCCAGCCCGGCCAGGACCGCCATGTACCAATAATGGTAGCGGACTGCCATGCCCCGTATTTTCCTTAGCACAAGCTTGGTTTAACACTAAAATACGGCCGTGGTAAGTGCCCACACCCATTACAAAATCTTTGGCTACTTGTGTATTATTGGTAACAATGCTGGTACATAAACTGCCTTTACCTTTTTTTACTAGCTCTATAGCATCGGTTAAATGTTGGTAAGGCATAATGGTGGCCACAGGGCCAAAAGCCTCTACCTCATGCACCGCTTGAAACTGAAACGGATTGGTATTGCGTAATAAAAGCGGACTTACAAACGCACCCTTGCTACTATCGCCCTCCAGTAATTGAACACTATCTAAAGAACCGTAAATAATGGCACTAGCAGCTAACAGTTTTTGCACCTGCTCAGTAACTTCATTTTTTTGTGCAAAACCAGCTAAACTACCCATACGTACTTTATCGTTAGTAGGTATACCTATGGTAGTTTGGGCCAATGCTTTACCCAAAGCTATTTCTACATCCTCTAGTTTGTTTTCGGGTACAAAAATTCTACGTACGGCGGTACATTTTTGTCCTGCTTTTACGGTAATTTCTTTTCTTACTTCTTTTATAAATAAATCCCATTCAGGCATGGTGGGTTCTACATCTGGGCCTAGCACCATTGCATTTAAGCTATCGGCCTCCATATTAAACGGTACGTTTTCTTCTAATATGTTTTTCGAACTTTTTAGCAATAGTCCTGTGCTAGCACTACCTGTAAAAGTTACTACATCCTGGCTGGTTACGTGGTTTAGCAAACTGCCTGCACTACCACAAATAAGCTGCAAAGCACCTTTGGGTAAAAGGCCGCTATTGTGTATTTCCTGCACTACGGCATGGGTTAAATAGCTGGTAACTGTAGCGGGTTTTACTATAGCAGGTACACCGGCTAAAAGGTTTACCGCTATTTTCTCTAGCATACCCCACACTGGAAAGTTAAAGGCATTGATGTGTATGGCTACACCCTCCTTTGGCAATAGTAAATGCTGTGCTGCAAAACTACCTTGCTTGCCTAACACATGGTTTTCGCCATCTAAACAAAAAGGTTCGTTGGGAAATTTGCGACGCAAGCTGGCATTAGCAAATAGGTTACCAATACCGCCTTCAATATCTATCCAGCTATCGGCCTTGGTGGCACCAGTTTGGTAGCTTATTTGGTAAAATTTATCCAGATGGTTGCGTAGGTGCGATGCCAATGCCTTAAGCATTAAACCCCGCTCATGAAAAGTGAGTTTGCGTAGCGCTGGTGAGCCTACGGTACGTGCGTAGTGTGTAAGGGCTTTAAAATCAAGGCCTTGGGTAGATGCCGTGGCTATAGGTTGGCTATTGTAGGCATTGGTAAGTAATTGTCCGTCGCCATCGCCAGTTATCCATTCACCTAAAATATAGTTATGTAACTTTTCCATAAAACAAACACTTGTTAGTACGTAACAAATGTACTGTTTACAAGGTTTACGGTGTGTATGGAAAGGTTAATTTAGTTTTGGTTACACAAATTGCATCGGCCGCTTACCACCAAATCGGCTTGCTGGGAAACGAAACCAGCAGGTAACTTGATTTTTGGAATAGTTACTTGTTCTATACAAAAAGTAGTGCCGCAAGTATTGCATAAAAAATGCACATGATTATCGTGGTGGTGCCCATGGCCACACTCATCTTTACACAGGGCATATTTAATGCTGCTATCCGTGGTAGGAATGGTGTGTATGATACCTTTTTCTACAAAGCTTTGGAGAGTACGGTAAATGGTAACCCTATCTAACGATGGGGCGTTTTGCTCAATGGTGGCGTGTTCTAAAGCAGCATTTGCATCTAAAAAAAGCTGTAATATTTTTTTACGGCCTTCGGTAACGCTAAGGTTATACTTTTTTAAAAGGGTTTCTAGTTGGCTCATGGCTGCTAAGGTTTTGCACTAAAAACACTGTTTACAAATCGTGGTTTTCCGCTTGGTTCTTGTAGTAATTTGGCTACATGTTCCTTCAGCTTTTCAATATCCTTCTTTTTTAGTCCGTCGTAAATTTGGCCACGTACTTGTCCGTCTTTATCTACCACGGCAAAAAACTGTGTGTGTAAAAACTGGTCTTCTAGTTTCTCGAAATTATTCTTAGGGTCGTCTAGCAAATAGCTATTGCGTGCTTGCCTGTACAGGCTATCCTTACGGCCGGTGAGTAGTACCCATTTTTTAGTATTTATTTTTAGGCTATCAGCATAGTACTTTAGTCGTGCTACACTATCTCGTTCGGGGTCGCAAGTGTGTGCTACCACCATAAAATTAGGTTCGTCCTTAAAGGTTTCATAAATGCCCTTCATGTTTTGGTTCATGGTGGGGCAAATACCCTTACAGGTAGTAAAAAAATATTCCACTACACATACTTTTCCAAGCATATCGGTATGCCTAAAAGGCAAACTATCCTGTGTAGTAAATTTAAAGGGCTGTACATAACTTATAATGGCCGATTTCTTTTTCCAATGGTCGTTTCCATTGAACAATAAAAAATAAAAACCCAAGGTAAGTACCACGAAAAATAGGCTATAAACCATCCATTTTTTCATGCCGTTGTATTTATAATTTGATGGTGCAAATGTACATTTTTTATAGGGGTGGCTTGTTACCAATACGGTAAAATGAGGGCAAAAAAATAAAACTTTGTTGCAATTAATTTAGTTTTGCCGCCGCATGGCATTTAAAATAAACTGGGACGCATTGGGCATAGCTACTTCCTTAGCTTGTGCCATACACTGTGCCTTGCTACCCATTTTTGTAACTAGTTTGCCCATTTTTGGGCATGAATTAATAGATAATAGTTGGTTTGAAGTGGGTATGATATTGCTAGCAGCCGCTATAGGGTTTTACAGCTTGTGGCATGGTTACCAACGCCACCACCATTCGGTTGTACCCATTTTGTTATTCACTGTTGGTATTGGTTTATTAATAGCCAAGCAAATATTTCACAGTTGGCAAATTGCATTTTTGGTACCAGCCGTGGTGTGTATTATTTGGGCCCATTACGCTAACTACAAACTTTGCCGCAAGGCCAATCATTGCCACACATCGGATTGTAATCATTAGTTTTAAAACCTAGGGCTAACCCCACTATCCGTAGAGTTAGGTATTGCCGCTCTACCTACTTGTTATGAAAATTAGAGACCCTGTCTCTGTTTATTCTTTGCATACGCTTATTTTTTCTCCAACTTGGTTTTTGGCTTATAAACCAGCAATAGACATAAAATTTTGCCGTTACCACCATTATTTTGCTAACCTTGCTTATCAAATCGTAATCACTAAATTATAACAACTAACAACAAAAAAGCGGCTTTTGTATTGGCCGCTTTGGTTAGAGACTAGTCTATTGCAAAATATAAATATCTTTAATTATAATATTTTTATATCTATTGTAAATTACACCGTTCCAGCCGATGCCTTGCCGTTCGTATAGATACATTAGTGCTAACCCTTCCTGTCTGTTAAGGTATGGCGGTTGCCATTCAATACCTAATTGCGGGTAGGTATCCGATAAATCCTCGGCCGTCGCGGCAAATTTGAACGCAAGCGTTATGTTAGTTTCGGCAAAACGGTTATGGTGTATATGTGCAAACGGCGTAAACATTTTAGGGCTGATTTGTAAAAAATTATACAATGTACTAAACGGCTGGCCAACAAATTGTTGTTTGTTAGTTACAATGTACCGTAAATAACTTGCGGTATCCGTAATTGGGGTGGGGTACGTTTGAGCGTTGCATAACTTTGGTAATAAAAGCAGGCTCAGTAGAAAAAGTACTATAGTATGTTTCATTTTAATATTTTTTTTAGTTACATCCGTTAGTAAAGATCAATTGTGATGGTTTTCTTGGATTGGGTGAAAGCGTTAAAATTAATGGCTCAAATTTTCCCGCACTATTTTGCCTAAATAGGGTTATGCCTGTATTTTGAGTGCTTAATACTGCGGCAGTGGCCATATCAAACGCTTTGCCCTCTCGGTTAGTTTGACCATCGAATTTTTTCAAGAAATATTTTTCAGCTTGAGCAAAAATATTCCCTAATTCGCTTCCGTCTTTGAACCGATTTTTTGCAGTATCGACATTGTCACGCATGCCACTAAAAAATTGTGCAGCCTTTTGCTCATCGTTTACTTTTATCACATATGTGCCACCATTACTTGAGCGAACAAAGTTACCAATTGCATTTCTTCTATTGTCGCTTACATAATGTTCGTAAACTTTATAAATATCCTTTGGCGACGGTGCCGCTACGCCGCTATCAGTATGCGTATGTGTAAATCCTAACCAAATTCTTGAGATGCCATTGATTGCATCCTGCGTTTCACTTGGGGCAGTCACAGTTTGGTTGCTATATTGAGTTTCCACTTGACCAACTGTTAACCTTGGATTAATATAATGAGGCGGTCCATTAGGGTTTCGATCCATCTGTAGAATAATGTTAAAAGCGTATTCATAACGGTTTAAGTTTGCATTAGATATGGTACCTAATGCGGAATCAATGGGTGAATTTTGCCAAATTGAGTCTAACCTTTCCGCATCAGCTTTTGCCTTTTCGCAGGGATCTTGTGGTGGCTGATGTGGGTTAGTAGGTTGCTCTGGTGTCCAGCCTATTGTACCTGACGGTGGGGTATTTGGGTCTGGGCCGTTGCCGCCACTACCTCCCGATCCGCCTCCCGATCCACCACTCGATCCACCGCCAGTACCACTACCACTACTACCACCGCCAGTACCACCGCCACTACTACCGCCGCCTGTGTTCTGCAATGTTACGTCGCATACTACCCCTCCGTCAAGATAGTCCGCACAATAATCTTCACAGCCGTCACAACCATTACTGCACCGAGGATCGTCTGGTGTTGTACAATGCTCGACTGTTATATAGATATGATAACAGTTAGTTACATATTCATAGCGTAAGGCTGGGTTTCGTGGGTTTCTGGTTACCAAACCAATTTTCGCTCTATTCGGGCTTAATTTTCTAAAAAGGCTTGAGTCTAGTATCCTAAATCGTGTATAG
>RDXK01000241.1 GCA_004292605.1 Bacteroidota bacterium | reverse complement strand
GCCCATAAATCCATCACTAATGGCATGGCTAGGTTCTACCCTAGTTTCCGCATCGTTAGCAAAGGCGCTGGCGGCTAAGCTATCTTCCGGCAAATGAATATTCACGCCTTTTTGTGCTGCTAAACTGAGTAGTTCTTTGGCATTTTCTAATCTATCATCTTCACAAAGACTGTTGCCTATTTGACCGCCCTGTGCTTTTTTAAAGGTATAAGCCATGCCGCCACCAATGATGATATCGGTAGCTTTATTTAGTAAGTTTTCAATGATCAATATTTTGTCGCTCACTTTAGCACCACCAATAATAGCCACAAATGGCTTTTCGGTTTGTAACATTACTCGTTTGGCGCTGGCCACTTCTGCCTCCATTAATAAGCCAAACATTTTTTTACCTTTTTCAAAGTATTGAGCTATTACGGCAGTACTTGCGTGTGCCCTATGGGCGGTACCAAACGCATCGTTCACATACATAGTACCAAGCTGTGCTAGCTGTTTGGCAAATGCCTCATCGCCTTTTTCTTCTTGGGGGTAAAACCTTAAATTTTCCAACAATAGTACTTCGCCGGGTTGCAACCCGGCCGCTTTTTCTTCGGCTTCAGCACCTATACAATCGGTACTAAAAAGCACCTCTTGCCCTAAAAGCTCGCTAGTATGGGATACAATATGTTTAAGGGAATACTTATCTTCCGGACCGCCTTTTGGTCTACCCAAATGGCTCATCAATATAACGGAACCGCCACCTGCTAAAATATGCTGAATGGTGGGTAATGCAGCACGTATACGAGTATCATCGGTAACGGCTAAAGTTTCTTTATGAAGGGGCACGTTAAAATCGACCCGAATCAGTACTTTTTGGCCCGAAAAATCGGTAGTGGAAAATAAGCTCATATGTAAAATAAGTGGTTTAAATTAACCGCAATACAATTTTATACGATACAATTGACAACAACAAAAAACCGCAGCCTAAAGCCACGGTTTTAATACACTTTAAATAGTTTTTTACTATTTATTAATCAATTCAGCAAAATGTTTTACGGTACGCACAAGCTGACTAACATAACTCATTTCATTATCGTACCAGCTTACGGTTTTCACCAATTGGTTGTCACCTACAGTAACTACCTTAGTTTGTGTAGCATCGAACAAGCTGCCATAATGCATACCTATAATATCTGTACTTACTAATTCCTCTTCTGTATAGCCAAAGCTTTCATTGGCTGCAGCTTTCATAGCGGCATTTACCTCTTCTAACGTTACTTTTTTACCTAATACCACGGTAAGCTCGGTTAAGCTACCTGTAATGGTAGGTACACGCTGTGCACCACCATCTAACTTGCCTTTTAATTCAGGTAATACTAAACCAATGGCTTTTGCAGCACCTGTACTGTTAGGTACTATATTGCTAGCAGCAGCCCGTGCCCTGCGTAAATCGCCTTTCGGGTGTGGTGCATCTAAGGTATTTTGATCGTTGGTGTAAGCATGCACAGTGGTCATACTTCCTACCAAAATTTCAAAATTATCATTTAACACTTTCGCCATCGGTGCCAAACAGTTTGTAGTACAGCTAGCGCAAGAAATAATGGTTTCAGAACCATCTAAAATGGAATGGTTTACATTAAATACTACGGTTTTTAAATCGCCTGTAGCAGGTGCAGAAATTACTACACGCTTTGCACCAGCGGCAAGGTGGGCAGCGGCTTTATCTTTATCGGTAAAAAATCCGGTACTTTCTATTACTACATCTACATCGTGCGTGCCCCAAGGTATTTGTGCAGGATCTTTCTGTGCATACACTTTTACCACTTCACCATTTACTACTATACCATCTTCACTTGCAGTAACGTCTGCATTAAACCTACCCTGAGCACTATCGTACTTTAATAAATGAGCCAATACTTTAGGACTAGTTAAATCGTTAATTGCCACTACATCTACGCCTTGCATATTATATATTTGGCGAAACACTAAACGGCCAATTCTTCCAAAACCATTGATGGCTACTTTTACATTACCCATAACAAGCGATGTTTTATTTTAAAAATGTGGTGCAAATGTAGTTAATACACCGGTTTAGAAACCACTATTTTTGCGTATGAAAAAGAAAGCCGCCCGTTCTGCAAAAAAATATTTGGCAGAAAAAAAGTTAGCACTATATTTGCACTCCGAAATTGAAAAATCACGGAGCGTTGGTCAAGGGGTTAAGACACCTCCCTTTCACGGAGGAATCACGGGTTCGATTCCCGTACGCTCTACTACTGAAAGCGTTGCACTGCAACGCTTTCCGCATTTTACACGGGTGTCACGGACGGAATTTGCCGTATTCCACGGACAAATAGCGATTTTTTACAATGCAAATAAATAGCACCCAAAACGAAATAACACCCTATAATTTTCCTTTAGGCCCTATTTTACGCCAGCGATGTAAAACCGGATATTTCGTATCCAGCAGCCGACTACCTTGCACCAAAAATACCTATATGCAAAAAGCAATTTTCAGTGCCATGATAGCCTTTTGTATTTCCCTTACTACAACCGCCCAAAATACGATAGCTGAAACTACCGACTCCATGGCCAAAGCCACCATTGCTTTAATGAACGCAGGGCTGTGGGATAGTGCCTACCAAGCCACCAGCAGTAGTTTTCAAAAAAATATCCCACCGCAAACTTGGAAAACTGTGAGTAAGCAGCTAAGCTCTTTACTACCATTTAGCAAACCAGTTTTTGAAACCGATTTACAAGGTGTACGTAAATACAAACTACAAGGCGGCGGTACTAACTTTCAACTTTTACTACAGTTAAACACAGAGCAAAAGATAGAAACCCTACTGCTACAGCCTTATAGTAGCAGCACGCAAAAAGCAAAGGCTTGTAATACAGATAATCCGCTTAAGACCAAGCAGGATAGTACAATACACCAAGCACTGATACGTTTTTGTAATACTACAGGTAATGTGGGCGCCAGTGTAGCTTTAATAAATGGCGGCAAGGTTCAATTTTATAACTATGGCGAAACCGAATTAGGCAATAACCGCCTACCAAACAAAACCACCGCCTTTGAAATAGGATCGGTAACCAAAACTTTTGTAGCCACTCAATTTGCCTATGCTGTACAACAAAACAAAGCAAACCTACAACAATACGTTACCGCTTACCTGCCCGATTCTATCCAGAATATATTTATAGATAGTATAAAAATAGTACAGTTATTAAACCATAGCAGCGGCTTACCCAGGCTGCCTTACAACCTTAACTTTACCGTAGCTAATGCCCTACAGCCGTATGAAAATTATGGCGCCAATGATGTAATGAAATACTTACAAAAATTTGAGCCCATGCGTGTACCCGGCACACAATATGAATACTCTAATTTAGCTTTTGGCCTTGCCGGAATTTTATTGGAACGTGTATACCATCAACCATTAGAGAAAATATTAACGCAGTACATTTGGCAACCCTTACAAATGAAGAATACAGGTTTTAGTTTTGGCAGCTATGCCGACACCGCTACCCCATACAATGCTGAGGGAAAAGCTACACCAGCGTGGAAGTTTGCTGGCCTGGCTGGTTGCGGAGCCATTAAATCTACCACGGAAGATTTAGCAAAATATGTATTACTACAATTAGGGGAAATACAAGTACCCAAACCGTTGGCAAATACGGTAACCCTAACACACCAAAATACTTACACTGACAGCAGCTACCAAGTAGCCTTGGGCTGGCATATGGACACGACTAGCCAAGGCCCCAACTATCACCATAGCGGTGGAACTTACGGTAGCCGAAGCTTGGTAATTTTTAACCCACAAAGGAAAATGGGATTGGTGGTTTTAGCCAACAGTGCTACCAATGCCGATGCTGTAGCCATGAGGCTGTTTAAAAAGCTACTGGAGTAAAAGTTTGTGCTACACATTGACACTATAGCTATAAAAATAACCGTTCTTGGTAAATTGAACCGTGCTCGTACGTGACTTTATAAATAGAGATTACAAGGAATTATTTGGGTTTTGTGCATTTATGTGTGTCTGTACGTGTACGGAGAGAATATTGCCTACCTTTAACATTGACCATGATTCCACCTATAATTTCAACAATCACAGAGATATGATGGCAAAGTGCCCGTCCCAGTAATCGGTAGGAACAAACAAAATTTTACGCAATAAATATCCTAGCCACCTGACTATACGTGTAAAAAACAAGGTGTTGACTGCACTGTTATTGATTACTTTCTAAGACCTCGTGAACTTGCTACTTGAGCTCGGGGATTTTATTCTTAAACACATCCCAAACAATTGAATAATTTACGCCCATGTAGTCATGTATCAGTCTATCTCTCATACCGGCCATGTTTTTCCATTGAATTAAATGCCACTTTACTTTAACATCAGCGGGAATTTTTTTGGTTGCTTCGCCAATTATTTCTAAACTCCTAACTAACGCTCGTTTTAAAGTTTCGTTATTAATAAAGTCTTCTTTTGATAAGTTATTCCCTATGGAAAGTAGATAATCACACTCGTCGGCAATGTGCTTTAAAAATTCGATTGGCTCCTTAGACATAAATTACTTGACTTAGTATGCGTGGCCCAATATGTTTACTCAACCCGTTTTTTGTAATAATTTCAATCCTCTCGTTTTTGAAAATATTTTCGAATATGTCATACACAGCCATATAGTTGTCGAAATTCTCCTTGTCCGGTTCAAAATCTATCAGCAAGTCTATATCGCTTTCATTGGTCTGTTTGCCATTCAAATAAGAACCAAATAAACCAACAGTAGAAACACCAAATTTCGATAACTCCGATTTGTGTTTTTTTAAAGTTGATAATATGTGATTTTTTGTTGTCATTTGAAATCAAATTTAAACAAAATAAAATTGCTTGGCTAATTGAAACTACACAAAAAAGTTGCTTGCAAATAAACGCCGTTTGATTATTAAAAACCAATAGCGTTACGATATACGAAAACCACACGTATGTGATGGGGCACCTTACCAAAAAATCTCGGTAACTTTTTTATGTTCTAAGTACATTATTTCTCAATAAAAAGTGCACAAAATTAATTCTTACAATAAAAATAAAATGTATATTGGAACTCTAATTTATTGTTTGAAACGCTAACCCATTTAGCTGCCTATGTGAGTATGCAGTGTGAGTGAGATAAGCGAAGCTTTAAACCTATGATATGACGATAGAGCTATTAACACACCAAAATGAAACGGTACTGGGCCTTCAGTTTCCCGTAAATCCTGACCTTCAATGTCAGCTTCAGGCAGCGGTAAACGCTAGATGGAGTAGAACTTTAAAACAGTGGATAGTGCCATGCAGTGAACAAAATTTAAAAAAAATTCAAGCGGTAACTAAATACAGTTTTACCATATCAAAGGCGGTACATAATTATTGTCAGTCCAGGCAAACATTACCGGTAAATGCTACACCCCCAACAAAACAATACCCCGCCCCTTTAGTAGTAGCCCAACAGCGCTGGCATACACAAAATATAGAGCTGTATGGCCGTATGCGTACGGTGCTGCATTTAAAAGGATATAGTGCTAGCACCATAAAAACTTATAGCAACGAAGTGTCACAGTATTTTAACGAATTAAAAATGCACGATGCTAGTAAGATAGATGTAAAAAGAGTGGTAGGTTATCTGGAGTACTGTTTGGTGGAGAAAAAACTATCGGAAGCAACGCTGCACAGCCGATTAAATGCTCTAAAATTTTTATATGAGCAAGTGCTACAATACGAACATTTTTTTTGGCAAGTTCCTCGCCCTAAAAAACACCTACAACTACCGAAGGTAATTAGCGAAGAAACCATCCTACGTGGACTTATGAGCGTGGGAAATAGTAAACACCGGGCCATACTGGTTACGGCCTATAGCGCTGGCTTACGTGTGAGTGAAATAATTAACCTAAAAGTGGAAGATGTAAATAAGCACCGAATGGAGCTTTTTATAGAGCGAGCAAAAGGTAAAAAAGACAGAATTGTTCCGTTAGCGGAAAGCACATTACTAGTATTGCGAGCCTATTACCAAGAGTACCGGCCTAAGCATTGGCTATTTGAAGGCGGAGCGGAAGGCGAACAATACACGGCAAGAAGTGCTCAGATAGTGTTTAAACATGCTTTTGAGCGGCTGGGGCTATCAAAATCGGTGAGCTTTCATAATTTAAGGCATAGTTATGCTACCCATTTATTAGAACATGGCACCGATATAAAATATATACAAGAATTGTTGGGGCATAACGATATAAAAACTACGCTGCGGTATACGCATGTGAGTAAGAAGCAGTTGCGAAAAATTGAAAGTCCGTTGGATAAAATCCTCCGGACAGCCGGCGGCCCGATGCTTGAAAACAATGTAAATACGAAACCCACCAAACAATCCAAAAACGAAACCAACTCCTCCACAACAAATCCATAAAAAGGGTATAAAACCACTAAAAAATGTTCGTTTTTTTCGTAATAATACCGCAGCTTCGTATAATAAAGAGTTAGCTGTAACCTTATGAAAACAATTGGAAATGTTAACTTAATAAAATTAAAATTGTAAATGTGAAAAAAAATCTTTTGAAATACATAAGTTAGACAATTCGACTTTAATAATATACCATTTTATATAATTAAAAATTAAGATTATGCATCAAAACTCAATTCAAATGGACTTAGAGACCATTGCAAGCAGACTCGTTATTCCAAGAGAGGTAAAGTTTTC
>RDXK01000043.1 GCA_004292605.1 Bacteroidota bacterium | reverse complement strand
GGTGTACAAAAGCTTTTATTTCTAGGTTCCTCCTGTATTTATCCTAAGTTGGCACCACAGCCTTTGAAAGAGGAGTATCTGCTAACCGGATTACTAGAGGAAACCAATCAGCCTTACGCCATTGCAAAAATTGCGGGCATTGAAATGTGCAATGCCTATAGGGCACAATATGGCTGCAACTTTATTTCCGCCATGCCTACCAATTTATATGGGCCTAACGATAATTACGATTTAGAAAAATCTCATGTGTTGCCCGCTTTATTGCGTAAATGTATTGAGGCAAAAAATTCGGGTGCATCGCACCTCACTGTGTGGGGTTCTGGGAATCCCAAACGCGAGTTTATGCATGTAGATGATTTGGCCGATGCCTGTTTGTTTCTAATGAAAAATTACCACGAAGCTGGCTTAGTAAATGTAGGAACGGGTATCGATGTTTCCATAAAGGAGCTAGCCCATACCATAGAAAAAGTAGTAGGTTTTGATGGCGAAATAGTATTTGATAGTACTAAGCCGGATGGTACTCCCAGAAAGTTAATGGATGTATCAAAAATAAATACCATGGGTTGGCAGGCTTCTATTTCGCTAGAGCAGGGCATTACCAGTGTTTACAACGAGGTAAAAAATAAATTCAATTAGTGCATACATACAATAGCATACAAGAAAGTACATTTTTAGTAACGGGCGGTGCCGGGTTTATTGGCAGCAATTTAGTAAAAGAACTTTTGGCCCAAAATGCAAAAAAGGTTCGGGTGTTGGATAATTTTTCCAATGGATTTCGGAAAAATATTGAACCCTATCTTTCGCATCCCAACTTTGAATTTGTGGAGGGCGATATAAGAAACGTAGAAACTTGTACCGCTGCTTGTGAGGGAATAGACTATGTATCGCACCAAGCCGCCTTGGGTAGCGTACCCCGTTCTTTAAAAGATCCTGCCACTACCAATGAAGTTAATATTTCTGGGTTCTTAAACATGCTCTTGGCCGTAAAAGATACTGGCGTGAAGCGTATGGTGTATGCGGCTTCCTCATCTACCTATGGCGATAGTAAAACTTTGCCGAAAGTGGAAGATATTATTGGTAAACCACTTTCGCCCTATGCAGTTACTAAATATGTGAACGAATTGTACGCCCATGTATTTGCCCTTAACTATGGAGTAGAAACTATTGGGTTGCGTTATTTCAATGTCTTTGGTCCGCAGCAAGATCCCAATGGTGCTTATGCTGCCGTTATTCCTCTTTTTGTACAAGCGTTATTACAAAATGAAGCTCCTTATATTAATGGTGAT
>RDXK01000240.1 GCA_004292605.1 Bacteroidota bacterium | reverse complement strand
GCCATGATGCCCATATGCCAAACACCTGGTTCGCTCCATGCTTCTTTCAGTTCTGCACCTATAGATGCTTCGGCTATTCCGTAGTGGTGACTTTCCCTGCCGGCGCCGCCTTGGTAGCCAAAACCACGGGTATAGTTTCGTTTATCGGACCCAATATTTTGGAATCGAGGTATATAAATACCGTTCGCACGTTTACCAAAAATTATCTTATCGTCGTATGCCTCTGCTATACCTTCTGCTCCCAGTTTAAAATGATGGTCCATAACGTTGTGCCCCAGCTGGCCGCTACTGCTGCCTAAACCACCTTCCCAAACATCGGTAGCACTATTCATGAGCACCCAAGCACTGTTTAATGCACTTGCGTTTACAAAAACTATTTTGGCTTTGTACTCATAGGTTTTGTTGTTTTCGGCATCTAAAACCTCTACGCCCGTGGCTTTTTGTGTGTTTTTATCGTACAAAATTCTAGTTACAATACTCCAAGGTCTTACGGTAAGGTTGCCTGTTTTTTGGGCAGCTGGTAAAGTGGCACTTTGTGTACTAAAATAGGCCCCAAATGGGCAACCTAGCCAGCATTTATTGCGGTACTGGCAGTTAACTCTGTTGTTATGGGGCACCGTAATATTGGCACTTCTACCAATAATCATGGCCCTTGTTCCTTTATAATTTTGTTTTATACGTGCAGCCACATCTTTTTCTACAATATTCATGGGCATTGGTGGCATAAACTTACCATCGGGTAATTGTGGTAAGCCTTCCAAGCTACCGCTTATGCCTGCAAATGTTTCGGCATAATCGTACCATGGGGCAATGTCTTTATAACGTATCGGCCAGTCCACCGCCCAACCTTCTTTGGCATTGGCTTCAAAATCTAAATCGCTAAATCGATAGCTCTGGCGGCCCCATAGCAAACTTCTTCCCCCTACTTGATAGCCCCTAAACCAGTTAAAAGGTTTTGGTTCTTGGTAAGGACAGTCTTTTTCATTGGCCCACCATTTGTAGTTTGATTCGTTCAACGTGTAATCTCGAGAAAGTACAGGATAATCTTTTTTCAATTCCTGTGGTACCATGTTTCGGTGAGGTAGCTCCCAAGGATGTTTGTTGGCATTTACATAATCCTTTACGTGCTCAACATTCTGACCACGTTCCAACATAATTACTTTTAAGCCCTTTTCAGTAAGCTCCTTAGCAGCCCAGCCACCGCTGATACCGCTTCCAATTACAATAGCGTCGTACTCGTTGTTTGCCATATTATTCTTGTTGGGTTTATATGCAGAAAATTATTAAACATCGCACAAGCGAATAGCTTGTTCTAAACTTGTTATTTTATTGGTTTGTGTGGGAATAAATTCTTGGGCTACAAAACCGGTATAGTCGGTAGCTACAATAGCTTTCATGATGGCTGGATAATTGAGTTCTTGCAACTCATTTATCTCATGCCTACCAGGTACACCAGCGGTGTGGTAATGACCAAAATATACATGGTTTTTGGTGATGGTTTCTATGATATTGCCTTCCATAATTTGCATATGATAAATATCGTAGAGCAACTTAAAACTCGGAGAATTGAGGCGTTTGCAAAGCTCTATACCCCAAGCACTATTATCGGCCATATAATCGGGGTGATTTACCTTGCTATTAAACAATTCCATTTGTAAAACCACTTTGTGTTTCTCGGCTAGCGGCAGTAGTTTTTGCAAGGCAATTACGGCATTTTGCAAACCTGTTTCGGCATCCATCCCTCTTTTATTACCGCTAAAGCAAATAAGGTTAGTATAGCCAGCTTTGGCTACTAAGGGTATTATTTCCGTATAATTTTTTACGAGTGTACCATGATGCTCGGGATGTATAAAACCATCTACCAAATTAATTTCCGCACCATTGCACATGCTACAAGTAATATCATTGGCTTTTAGTACATCCCACTCCTTTGGCCCCACCAAATCGATGGCAGAAAAACCAAGGCTTTTTACTGTGGTGCAAAGATTTTGTAAGGGCAGATAATCGTAGGTCCACCTGCAAACAGAATGATGTATGTTTCCTTTCAAACTTTGGGTATTTTGAGCCAAAACATTCGGTAAAGGCGATAATAAGCCAATACCGGAGATGGCGGCCACTTGTTTAAGAACTTCTCTACGTGTATTAATGATTGGCATTGGCGACAACTACTTTTTTATCGTTAAAAACTACCAAAAATAACAGCGTGATAACGGCGGCAATGCCGGCTGGTATTAACCAAATCTGCTGCCAATTATGTCCGCCCGGAACTACATAGTGTTGGGCTACCAATCCGGCCAACCAAAAACCAATCATCATACCTACGCCATAGGTAGCCAATGTAATCATACCTTGGGCAGAAGAGCGAATAGCATCACCTGCTTTTTTATCGGTATAAATTTGCCCCGTCACAAAAAAGAAATCGTAGCAAATACCGTGTAAAATAATACCTGTGTATAATAAGTAAGAACTATCGTTGGTATTTCCGTATGCAAAACATACATACCGTATTACCCAAGCTAGCATACCTATTAACAGCATTTGTTTAATACCAAACCGCAGAAAAAACAGGGGCATTAAAAACAAAAAAATGGTTTCGCTCATTTGCCCTAAACTCATTTTACTGGCTGCTTTTTGCACACCTATTTCATTTAGGAAAACATTGGTTTGCTGGTAATAAAATGCCAGTGGAATGCATATTAACATACTGGCAATAAAGAACACCAAGTAGTTTTTATCTTTCAATAATTTCAAACTATCTAAACCTATAATACTACCCAAGGTTACTTTACCGCCAGCCGCACCAGGTGGAGTATTAGGCAAGAAGAAGCTATACAGCCCCAACACCGCACTGCATATAGCACTCATAGTAAATGTAGTACCTAGGGTGCCTTGCTTTTCTAAATCGAGATAGCCCAACAAAATACCCGCCGCTATCCAGCCAATGGTACCCCAAACCCGTATCAATGAAAACTGTTTTTCAGGATTGGTCATTTGTTTTAATGCCACAGCATTTACCAAGCCAAGCGTGGGCATATACAAAGCCATGTATAAAAATAGGAATGGGTAAAAGGCGGCAAAATTGGTTTGCTTACTCACATACCACATTACAGCGGCACCCAATAAATGTAATACGCCCAACACCCGCTGAGCACTGAAATATTTATCGGCAATAAGACCAATAAAAAAAGGTGCAATAATGGCTCCCCAACTTTGGGTACCAAAAGCCAAACCCACCTCCGTATCTTTTGCTTGTAAATTTTTTAATAAATAAGTACCAAGTGTAACAAACCAAAGCCCCCAAACAAAGAATTGTAGGAACATCATTACACTTAACTGCACACGCGTTGTTAGTTTCATAAAGCAATCGTTCGCTTTGAAAGTACAACAAATTAAGAATGCACAAAAAAGTTTCGGTGATATCAAACAAATTATGCCCGAGCTATGAGGTGTACTTGGCTAACTTTTCGCTAGCAGTTACGGGCTCATCGCTTCGCAGCTGGTATTGCACCTGCAAAATCCACTCGGTACAGTGGTTTGCTACTAACTGTGTATTAATTGTATTTACTAGCTGATGTATTTGCTCAAAACTGCCTTCTACCACGGTATTAAAGGCTGTAACCGTATACGCCAAACCACTCTGCTGAATCATTTCTACCACATCATCTACCCACTGGTAGGCATGCTTACCAGCGGTTTGTATGGGAAGCATTTGTATGCTAGCGTTGCAAATAAAACTATGCATTGGGTAAGGTTTCTACAACGTTTACGGCCGATATAGGCAAGGCATTGTATAAGTGGGGAAACCAATCGTACAAGGTAGGCGATTGTTCGTAGCGAAGATGTTCTGCTATGTGAGCGGCATCGATGTGTAGTAGTAACAAATCGTTCACCCCTACATAATAACGCTGTATTACACCCGCAACTTGGTGCTTTTCACAAAGGTGTATAAAGCCTTCCGAAGCAAAACCCTCTGGCGTGTAAGTTTCCTGTAAACTTGCCGTTTCCCAAACCGATTTTGACACAATATGATACACAATATGTGAACTACTAGCTTGCTTAGGCAATACGGTGGGAATGGCTTGCATTTGCAAAGCAGCATCCGCCAAAGCCAAGGCCGTAACCGCTTCTAGCACGGGCGGTACACGTAGGGCAATACATAAATCGTGTCGGCCCTTTACTTCTAACACATCGGTTTCACCGGTTTCCCAGTTAAGCGTTTGCTGGGGCTTGGGTGTGCTTGAAGTAGGCTTTACAGCTACTTTAAAAAATAAGTCGTTTCCATTGCTAATACCACCTACTATTCCTCCGGCATGGTTGGTAGTAGTGGTACCTTGTGTATTTTCAATAGCGTCGTTATGTTCACTTCCTAGCATTTCCGCAGCAGCAAAACCAGTTCCAAACTCTATCCCTCTGATGGCCGGAATGGCGAAAACCAATTTACTAATTTCACTTTCCAAGCTATTAAAAAATGGTTGACCCCAACCAATGGGCACACCCGTTACGGTACAGCTAAGAACACCGCCAACGCTATCTTTTGCCGCAATAGCTTTTTGTAAACCCTCTTGTATAGAAGGCATGCCGCGAATAGAATCAATATTGGCACGTATACTTACGCCGCAATGCTGTAATAACAATTTTGCGACTACACCAATGGCGACTAAGCAGGTGGTTAAGCGACCGCTAAAATGACCGCCACCTCGATAATCCTCAAAGCCACCAAACTTTTTATGGGCTACAAAATCGGCATGGCCCGGTCGTGGTATGGCCCTCAGTTTTTCGTAATCGCCGCTTCGGGTATTGGCATTTTCGAACAGGATGGTAATAGGTGCACCCGTGGTAAACCCATTAAAAACACCGCTTACGATAATAGGGTAATCAGCCTCTTTACGGGGCGTAGTACCTTTTTGGTTACCGCCTTTTCTTCGCTCTAAATCGTACAAAAAATGTTCAGGCGTTAGTGCCAATCCTGCTGGGCAGCCACCTATGACGATGCCTATTTTTGGGCCATGACTTTCGCCGAAGATAGTAACTGTAAAAAGTGTACCGTATTGGTTCATTACACGAAATTATAAAGGTGAAATAACAGCGCCCAAGGCTTTGATATGTTGGTAAAAATTAGGATAACTTTTGTTAATGGCATCCGCATCAGTAATAGTAGTAGTTCCACTGGCTTTGAGAGCTGCCACAGCACATGCCATGGCTATGCGATGATCATGCTCGCTGCTTACGGTAGCACCCGTTAATGCACGGCCACCATCAATAATCATTAAATCATCTTGCAGCGTAATACTTACACCCATTGCACCTAATTGGCGCTGCAATGTAAGGCCTCTATTACTCTCCTTATGGGCAAGGCGACCTACGCCTTCAATCACTGATTTGCCTTGGCAAAAGGCGGCTAGTACGGCCAAAGGCGGAAATAAATCGGGGCAATGTGTGGCATTGAAATGAAATGGCTGCAAATTGGATACTGTTTTTACCGTGGTGGTATTTTCCTCAATACTAAGGGTAGCACCCGTTTGCATAATGGCTTGTAACACAGCCTTATCTGCCTGTGTGCTAAAGGCCTGTAAACCTTGCAAACATACTTCCCCGGCTATGGCGCCGGCCACCAATAAAAATGCTGCTCCGCTCCAGTCGCCCTCCACTGTAATATCTACCTTGCTGGGCAATACCGCTGGCTTGGCATTGTTAAATACAAATTGTTCATAATTATGGTGGGTAGGTACTAGCATACCCATTTGCTGCATTACAGCCAATGTTAAATCTATATAAGGTTTACTGGCTAAGTTTTGTACCGTTATCACTGCCTCGGTAGGCTGGGCTGCACTATTGATAGCCACAGAATACCCATACAACAAACCGGTTAAAAATTGGGAGCTTAAACTACCGTCGATGGTAATATTAGCAGGCATTAGCGGCCCTTTTACCTGTAGCGGCACATAGCCATTTTGGCTGCTATAGCTTACCCCTACTTGGGGCAATACTTCATCAAAAAAATGCATCGGTCGCCCTACTAAACTGCCCGTTCCATGTATTTCCACGGGGTGCTGATATAGGCACATAATGGGTGTAAACATGCGAATACCCAAACCGCTTTCACCACAGTGTATTTGTGTAGGTTGGTGTACGGTAGCGTTGGATGCATTTATACTAATGGTAGTATCATTGATTGGGGTAATAATAGCTCCCAACTGGGTAGCAATATTCATGGCCGCAACATCATCGTTACTAGTGCCAAAATTACGAATGGTAACGTATTGCTTATTGGCTACAGCAGCCGCCACTACACGCTGCATAAAGCTTTTGCTAGTGGGTGCTTGCAAGCTACCTGCTACCCTACCTGCCTGTACGCTAACTGTTTGCATGAACCCAAGTATTTAAATAATTTTCTATAGAATCGAAACTTAATTTATGTACTACTCCTTTGCCTAATTTTTGTAGCAGCACATATTGTATTTCCGTAGCTAGCTTCTTTTTATCGCTTTGCATTAATTGCATGGCTTGCTGCATTTCTATGCCGTGAAATATCGGTAATTCGTACTGTTGCAGTAAACTTACTACCTCTGCAGTTTTTGTAAAACCTACTTGTTTACTCGCTACAAAACACGCAAAGTGAATACCAATGGCTACTGCATCGCCATGACTTAACGCATACCTATTTTCAATAGCGTGGGCCAAGGTATGACCGAAGTTTAGCAGCTTTCGATCGCCCTGTTCAAATTCATCGGC
>RDXK01000239.1 GCA_004292605.1 Bacteroidota bacterium | reverse complement strand
TTAGTAATGTATAAAGATGCTTGGGTACATTTAGTAGACGATGATTTTGCTAAAGCCAACCTACAAGCACAAGCTAATTTTATTTGGATAGATGGTATTGCAGGCCTGGTGCTTGTAGTGGGTGTAGCCCAATTTTTGATTCGGAAAAAATATGCAAAAACCATCCCTACGCTATTTGCCTGTGTAGGTGCCTGTTGCTTTTTTACGGCCACACTTATTACCCCAAAAATTGAAGCTATTAGTCAGCGAGCCAATATTGAATTTTTCAAACAGCGTCAAGGGGAAGATTGCTATGTAGAAACCTTTGGATACAAAAGCTACGCCCAACATTACTACAGTAAAAAAATGCCTTTTACCAATAAAAATGCCAACGATATTGAATGGCTATTGCACGGCAAAATAGATAAGCCCACCTATATTTCCGTAAAGGTGAACAGCTTTGTGTATATGGATAGTTTACCCGGGTTTACAAAATTGTACCATAAAAACGGCTTTGGTTTTTACAAACGCATGCCGCAATAATACTAGGTATATTGGTAGGCCCAAGCCAATAAAATGGGGTGCACCACCAATAAACGAACCCAACTCATCCACGGATGAATAGTAAATTTTGCTAATTTAAAAACACCCTGCTGAATCATATATACATGTGAGGGAATAAATGCTACCAACATAGCTATAACACCCCAAGCGGCCAAGGTTTTAGTAGCAGGTACTAGCAGTAAAATACCTAATAACACCTCCGCCACACCACTTAAAAAATTGAGCATTTTTTTGTGCTTACTTAGGTAGGGCGGAAATAAATTACTATACACTTTTGGCTGTATAAAATGATTTAAACCTGCTACTATGTAAAAAATAGACATTACTGTTAACCACCAGTGTAGCGTATCATTCATGCTTAGATAATTATGGAGAGACCAAAGAAAAAACTTCCGGCAACTTTTATTTTTCGGTTTCTAAATTTCCTTTGAAATAGTTAGCTCCCCACAGTTGGTACCGCTGTTTTTGAACGGCCAAGCGTGTTTTAAAATTGGTATAATCTTTTTGCTTTTTCTGGGTCCAAAGCACCTCGCTAAGGGCACTCATTCTCGGAAAAATCATGTATTCTACTTTACTAAAATTATTCATGTATTCAGTCCATACATTCCCTTGGGCGCCCAAAACATATTTAGCTTCATCGGCAGAAAGTTCGGTAGGTACGGGTTCAAAACTGTACACTTTTTCGGTGGTGGTGTAGCCGCCTATGGTAACTGAATCTTCATTTTTTATTTGCTTATGATCAAAGTAGCAGTGGGAACCGGGTGTCATTATCACATCATGTTTTTGCTTGGCAGCTTCAATACCGCCTTTCACACCACGCCAGCTCATAACCGTAGCGTTTGGCGCTAGTCCGCCTTCTAAAATTTCATCCCAGCCTATAATTTGTTTGCCTTTGCTGTTTACAAATTTTTCCATCCGTTGTATAAAATAACTTTGTAAAGCGTGTGCATCTGCAATATTTTTTCCCTTCATTAGGTTTTTGCAAAATTCGCTTTGCTCCCACCAAATTTTACTACACTCATCGCCACCAATATGTATGTACTTGGCTGGGAATAGTTCCATTACTTCTAACAATACATTTTCTAAAAAGGTAAAGGTTTCCTCACTAGGATTTAACACGTTATTATCCTTATCAAAAACACCCCAAGTGGTGCTTACTTTTTTGGCAATATTGGGTGTAGTACTTAATTGCGGATAGCTAGCTAGCACCGCCATGCTATGGCCCGGCATTTCTATTTCGGGCAGTACGGTTATGCTGCGTTCTGTGGCGTAGGCCACTACTTCCTTAATTTGTTCTTGCGTATAAAAACCTTCATAAGGCTTATTATCGAATCCAGTGCCGGGATAGCGACCGATGATGGTTCCTTCCCTTTTGGAACCTATTTGTGTAAGTAGAGGATATTTTTTTATTTCAATACGCCAGCCTTGGTCATCGGTAAGGTGCCAATGGAAGTAGTTCATTTTATGGTAGGCCAAATAATCAATGTATTTTTTTACTTGGGCAACGCTGTAAAAATGCCGACTTACATCTAGGTGCATACCACGGTAAGCGAAACGCGGTGCATCCTCCACTTGTACACCAGCTATAGTAAGTGGCTGCTGCTTAGCCACGGGAAGCAATTGCAGTAAGGTAGCCACCGCATTACGGGCACCTTCTGCATCGGAGGCCTTTATTTCAATAGCTTTATTGGCTACGGTTAATTCATACGCACCTGCAGAAAGCGATTTTTGTACACTAAAAACAATGCTTTGTTTGTTACTGGCTGCATTTTGTACCGGCAACGAAAAGCCGTAATAATTTTGTAAATAACCATTTAAAAACACCGCTGCACCTTTAAAATTTTCATCCGCCAATTGAATGGGTGTAGATGCACTAAGGGCAAAAGACTGGCGGGTTTGTTTGAGGGCGTTGGGCTGAGGAATGATGGCTACATCCTGAGCCATAGCACTATATACGTTTACCAGCAACGCCATTGCAATAAGCATTTTTTTCATACAGCAAAATTGAGTGGGTAAGTTACTATAATTGGCTTTACTAGTGCATACTTATTCCGTAAACACGGAAAATTTGCAGATGAACATATTGAATTAAGACAATGCTTAACCCTTAATAAAAAAGCGAAACACCTAAACGAATCATCCATTGAAATACCAGGTGGCTAACTCACGATAATGCCAACAGTCGCCCATGAATGAGCCGATTGGGTGTGACTTATTTTAAATGAAGTTCGAAGATTTACTCGTAATCGTCCATCCCTGTGGCTTGTTCCTCTGGAAAAACATCGTCACTTTCCGTGCTATCATCGGTTTCGCCTTCTTCGCCAAAACCTTCCTCACCTTTGTTTAAATCGTATTTCTCTTCCACATCTAAAAACTTATTGCCAAACAAGCTTCGGGTGCCGTATTGTTGTGGCCCTATCCCTTCTACCCTTACTACGGCTGGGTAAGCCACATCGTCGCTACTGGTTTTACTTACATTGATGAGCTCCACTAAAAAACGCCAGTTTTTCTCAAAATCGTATAGATATATAAACTTTTGATTGGTGTCAAATATCTCGCTACCGATGGTAGTTTCTGCCATCAAAAGCGGTGCTACCGCATAGTTTTTATCGTATTTCTGTAAGCTAATTTCTCGGCCTTGCGCCCATTGATCATTGCTTCTAAAAAAGGTGGCTGCATGCTTGCTATCAAACTCAAATGCTTTTAAAATACTGGTATGTAAATCGGAAAAAAACTGCTTGTGTTTAATGGCTATATCTCTATACACACTTTCATCTTCCTCGAAATATATTCTGAACTTTAAAACTGCCATGCCTACGGTAATTGAGGGTTAAAGGTAGTATTCATTTTTGAGCTGGTGGTATAATTTCATGGGTAAAATTCAATTGTATGGCAAGGCTTAGTTAGGCTCCTGATTCGGTACGGGTGTTAAGCCCATGGTTTTTGCTAAGTTTAGCATATACTGGTGGGCATGCTCAAAGCTGTTGGGTATTACACCATCCAAAATAGCATCTTTAATGGCATCTTTCAAATCGCCTACGGGTTTGCTAGGTGGTATGCCAAAAACTTGCATTATGTATTCGCCTTTAATGGGTGGTTGCCAGTTACGCATAGCATCTTTGCTCTCCACTTCCTCACAGCGTTTTTTTACCATTTCAAAATTTTGCAAATACCGCTGAACTTTATACTTGTTTTTGCTTGTAATATCAGCGCTACACAATAAAAACAGGCTTTCCAAATGCTCACCTGCATCAAACAATAAACGGCGGATTGCACTATCGGTAATATTTTCTTTGGTAAGTGAAATGGGGCGTAAATGTAGCAGAACCATCAACTGCACAAAACGCATTGGCTCACCCATTGGCAGCTTAAACTGATTAAAAATTTTAGGTGTCATCTTGGCCCCTACTACTTCATGCCCGTGGAAAGTCCACCCGTGCCCTTCTTCAAATCGTTTGGTGGGTGGCTTGCCAATATCGTGTAATAAGGCGGCCCACCGCAGCCATAAATCCTTGGTGTGTACACAAATATTATCTAGTACTTGTAGGGTATGGTAAAAATTATCTTTATGCCCTTTACCATCTACATATTCGGCACCATGTAAGGCCATTGCCTGCGGAAATATGATAGATAAAATTCCTGTTTTACTCAATAAATCTAGGCCGATGCTTGGCTTTTTGCACAGCATAATTTTATTAAACTCATCGGTAATTCGCTCTTGCGAAACAATGCTCAACCTACGAGCATTTTCCGTAATGCTAGTAAGTATAGCATCATCTATTGTAAACTGCAGTTGTGCAGCAAAGCGTATAGCACGCATCATACGCAGCGGATCGTCGCTAAACGTTTTATCGGGGTGTAATGGTGTAGTGATTCGTTTTTGTTGTAAATGAAGTAACCCATCAAACGAGTCTAACAATGTACCATAATCTTCCTTGTTTAAGGAAACTGCTAGTGCGTTAATGGTTAAATCTCTTCTATTTAAGTCGTCCACCAAAGTACCGTCGGTAACGGCAGGTTTGCGACTGTTTTCGCTATAGCTTTCTTTTCGGGCACCTACAAATTCCACCTCCATATCATTTACATTGATATGGGCTGTACCAAAGTTTTTAAAAAAGTGTACCTCGGGTTGCGGGTTCAATAATTGGGCCGTGGCATGGGCTAGTTCAATGCCGTTTCCTAAACACACAATGTCAATATCCTTGGTGGGACGTTGTAAAATTTTATCTCGTACAAAACCACCTATTACAAAACACGGCACGCCCAACTGCTGTGCGGCTTTGCTGATAATTTTTAATAACTTTTGCTCCTTTGGTGTGCAGTCAATTTGCATCGGGCAAAGATACAAGCAATGGTTAAGAAAAGAAGTTTGCTAAGAATGGGGTATAGATTTTTACTTTTAGTAGGTGGGCTTGTTGAATCACTTGCTAGTGTTTAGCATCCGAACCCACCTACACCTAACCCAAAAATACCAAGCCTTATTGGCTGCTACACTACTTATTCTTTACCAAAATTGTTTTCGAGAAACCAAGCGAGATTTAGATTTAAGCACCGTTATCAAATGAATACCGTACCTTTTACCAAATTATAAGTTGCATGAAAGCGTATTTATCCATACTTTTTGCGGGTTTAGTAGTATTATTTACCACTAGTGGGGCGTATGCCCAAGGCTGTAGCGATGCTGGTTTTTGTAGCATCAATAGTTTGAAACCGCATGCAGCCGGCACGGGAAACCAAACTAAGAATCAAGTAAAAATAGGATCGTTTGTAGGTAGTGCCGATAACAATATTTCTGTGTTTGGGGCCTACGCCGAATATAGCCGACAAATCAATGCTCGCTTTGCGATTGATGCTAAAATAACCTCAATAAACCAATCGGGCAATGGCATTAATATGAGTGGTTTGGGGGATGTATTTTTGAATGCACGCATCAGAACATCGGCAGCAGTGCAGCTGATTGGGGGTTTAAAAATTCCACTTACCAGCGGAAATGCACGGCTCGATGGGTTGAGTTTACCCATGGATTACCAAGCTAGTTTGGGTACATTAGATGCGATAGTAGGTGTGACTTACCAACTAAAAAATTGGCAAATCATGGGTGCTATTCAGCAGCCGCTTACCCAAAATAAAAATGAGTTTATGGCAAGTTCGCATGCCATGACATCGCCTTTAAGTATGTTTCAAAGCACCAAAAACTTTCAACGAGCCGGTGATATTTTGGTAAGAGTAGCCTATCCCATTAAAGCGGGTTCTAAGTGGGTTTTCACGCCAAGTTTATTGCCCATTTATCATTTAGGAGCCGATCGATTTTTGAACGATATAACGAATAAAGAAGAAAAAATTGCTGGGTCAGAAGGCTTAACACTCAACGGTAATTTATATGCCGATTACACCCTATCGAGCACAAGCAGTTTACAAGTAAACTTAGCTACTCCCTTTATCGTACGACGCTCAAGGCCCGATGGTTTAACCCGAAGCTTTATAGCCACTATAGAGTATAGTTACCGGTTTTAATGGAAAGCATGGAGGTGGTAAATAATTGAAACGCAGCATGCGTTACTTACTTCACAGTGCAAATAACACTGAACGATCTTTTATCAACACATTACTACGCTAAAAACCTTGATAATAAGTATCTGACGGCTTAACTCGTTATTTTAAGCACCTCTTTAATACACATACACTTCATCTAACGCGAAGGATGGCAACCTATTTTCACGGAAACGCCAGACTGGTAGCGATGCATGGTTGGTAATTTCCCACTTTATAAATTTCACATTAGGCACTGCCGCATTTGCCTCGAAAATATTTTTGTTTTGAAGTACGGTATAATCCTCATCCGCCAAACCTATTCTAGGTGTGCTTTTGGCAGGCAGTTCGGTATAAGTATCGCCATTTTTGCTTACCCAAATTTTTACATTTTGAACATCAAAAATCCAATGCCTTGGGTCGTGTAAAAAATGTAGTTCCACGCCTTTTACACCAGTAGCCGATGCCAATTCTATAATACCAGAAACCTTGGGTTGGTTAAACAAAAGCCAGTTAAAACTAAAGTCGTTATACCCCGGAGCACCATCTACCAAAGTTCTGCTGCCTTTGGTGGGATACTCATTGATGGGTTCTTGGTTTAGTACTACTTTACCGCCCAGTGCCTTGTTAATTCTATACGGTGTGGCTAATATTTGTTGCCATTGTGTAGCGTAAGAATCGGCGCTAGCACCACCTTCGGATAGCTCCTTTACACCCATT
>RDXK01000238.1 GCA_004292605.1 Bacteroidota bacterium | reverse complement strand
GGCGTGTAGGAGGATGACGACTTGCTTACAGGTGCCGCTGTTCTTTTATTTAACTCGTCTCTTACTTCCAAGGCTTTGGCCTCATCTACATCATAATCTTTCATTACCCAAATAGCTCCTAATGTGCCAAGAATAGGTATACCTGAGAAGAAGATACGCAACCAAAACATGGTATCATCCGTTTGTGTGGCTGCATTAGGAACAAAGTGTACTAACGATAAAATAAAGCCACTTAATAACCCTGCCACGGCTAAACCAAACTTCACCATCCACCAGTAAATAGCACCTAAACTACCTTCCCGGCGCTTACCTGTGCGTAATTCATCAATATCAATTACATCCGATGTCATCGACATCATTAATGTAAATAAGCTACCAATACCAAAAGAGAAAAAGGGTAACGCAAACAAAAACAAGTAAGGCTTACCTGGTATAAACAATACCCAAAATAATATATAACCAATTACTGATATGCTTTGCGATAAAAGGAAGGCACGCTTTTTACCCATAGATTTCGACATCCTTGCTACAATGGGTATTACCATTACGGTAGTAATAATAGCACCTACGCTACCAAACAAGGTGGGCCACAAACCAAAACCTTCCTCATTGCCTTTAAACAAATAATACTTAATAATAAAGTAAGAAAAACCCGCCGTGGTTTGAAAAGCATTGAATATTAAAAACGTAGCGATGCAAATTTTACGAAACGGAATAATTTCTACCGAAGCCTTTAAGCCTTCCTTGATTTCACCGAAACTATTTAGTATGCCTTTAAAGGTGATGGAATTATAATTCTCATTCAAGGTAGATTTACTAGGAATAAAAATAGCTGGTATAGCAGCCAAAATAGCACAACCAATACCTACATACACGGCCAAGGTTCTAGTAGCTACATCGGCTGAACTAAACAAACTTTTATCGGCCATGATTACCCAAAACCAAGGTGCTACCACCCACGCCAATTGGCCAATTAACTGTGAGGTAGCCATGATATTAGTACGTTCATGAAAATCGTTACTCATTTCATAACCCATAGCCACATAAGGAATACTAAATATGGTTAACCCCGTATAAAAAAATATCGACAGAAGAAGGAAGTAAATAAAATTATAGGTAACGCCATCCTCTGCATACAATTGCCACATAAACGCGAAGGACACACCCAATACAATAGCACCTGCTAAAACGTACTGCCGCCGCCGGCCCCATTTCGATTTTGTATTATCGCTGATATAGCCCATAATAAGATCCAAAATGGCATCATAAAACTTTGGAATAAAATAGGTTAAACCTAGCAGCAAGCCACTGAAACCAAGCTTCTCCACCAATACTACCGTAAAAATGCCAATCATGGCTGGAAACATTTGGTTAGCCAGCATGCCCAGGCCAAAAGCTATTTTTTGGCCAATAGGTACCGTATTTTTTGTGTGGGAATTTGCCATAAATAAATCGTTAGTTTTTTAAGAGAATGGTTTGAATTGCCTTGGCAGCTATGGAAATATGTTGGGTGGTACTCTGTAGCTTCAGTGTAAAATGCTTTGCCTCTTCGGTAGGATTAAAAACTACTACTGCTACCGACTTATCAGGGTTTTGTGCAGCCGTAACCATTAATGTAGTATCGGTGTGGTTCGTGCCTATTCGCTTGGCTCCTGGCCTAATGAACTTACTAAAATGTGCCATAGTGTAGTACAACGGTGTAAAGTATACCTCATCCTTTTCTTCATCTACTATCACGGGCGCTACACACCAGTTTTTGAACCAATTAGGACCACCCTGTTTATTGAGTACCATGTTCCAATCTATCCAGCCATCTACACGGTTATTCAGGCATCCAATAATATCGGTAGCGTACCTAAATACGGGTACATATTTGGGGTGTAAATATTTTTCCTTTTCGCTGGCCCAGTCCCAACCCCAATCGGTAGCTTCTTTGCTCCAATACCATTTATCATCCTTCCATTTAGGTACTTCAGCATCTACACATGCCTCCGTATTTATCAAGTGCTTTTGTGGATTTTTTTGGTGTGCATATTGCAGAGCCTCTGCAAAATAATCGTAAGTACTTTCATACCAATGGATAGCAGTACCTGCATAGTATTTGGATGATGGTGCACTTCGGTACATTTCATCCACCCACTCTTTTAATCCAGCTCTATTTTGATCATAGCCTAAAATTTTTGTTTTGGCAAAAGCTGTTTTCTCTAAATGAGGACCTAGATGATGTTCCACAAAATCTGTCATTTCCCTCGGCGAAAAAAGCATACTCTCCCAATTGTTACCATTGCCATGTGGTTCATTTTCTACCGTAATTCCCCAAAAATGTATACCATGCTTTTTGTAGGCTGTAAAATATTTTTCGAAATACAAAGCCCATGTAGGGTAGTATTGAGGCAACAGCTTACCACCTATCCACTGCTTATTATCCTTCATCCATGGTGGTGCCGTCCACGGAGATGCAATAATTTGAAACCCATCCTTAGAAACATTTTGGGCTTGCTGAATCATGGGTATAATGGTTCTTTCATCTTCGCTTATATCAAACTGTTGTAGCGTAGTATCGCCGTCTGTAGTGTTGTATGCATAATGATGGGTGCTAAAATCGCAGGAGTTGATATGCGTTCTTGTCAGCGAATAATTAGCACCTTGCTCACTAAAATAAGCCTGTATAATTTTCTGTTGATTCTGCTTACTTAGTTGGTTCATAAGGTGAGCAGTGGCCTGTGTAAATGAACCACCAAAACCTGTAATAGTTTGAAACTGCTCATGGCTATTTATTTGTATAGTACTGCTTAACGGCGTAGGCTTCGATGGTTCAATTTTTGTGAGCTGATTCCCACCCGCCGATGTTTCAAATATTTGTATTGTAGCCATACGCTTTTGTGCATTTGTTTGCCATACTACCGCTAGGGCAAGTATAGAAGTAAAAAATAATTGTTTCACTAGCGATAGATTTTGAAGTGCTTAATTTACTTTTCTACATCAATTGATTTTGCTGAATACCTACTTTGATGGAATGAAGACTGCCTCCCCTGTTAAATAGTAGCTCACTATCCGCCTTCGTCAACGTATCGGTACTAAATGTGGCATCGGTACCATTGGCATACTTTATTGCAAGAAACTTTTCATCGGAAAGGGTATATACTACAGGTACTTGACAATACGTAAAAAATAAACTGTTGCTTGGCATATCAAGTGTTTGCTTTTGGCCATATACATCTACATAAGTCACGGTAGTAGGTTCTACCAAAAATTCCGATTTTAATAATATGGTTGGTTGAAACTGTATACAACCATTGTTTACCAAAACACCTAATTCGCCAAAACGGCAAATGATATCTTCTTTTACTTGTCCGGTCATTCCCGGCTGTTGTACCCCTTTGTGTAATGGCGTATGCGAATAAGGATCGGTAGGGAAACCACCATATACTTCTGGCGATTTATGTACGCCTATTCCAGCAGTAACGGCATAGTAGTGCTGTACCAAACTTCTAACAATATTGGCATGTGCGTTACCTTGTATGGCACGTAAGCAAGTTTCCTGAACCGCCAACGCTAGTTTAGAAACCATGTGCCAGTAAATAGAACCCAAACCTTCGTATGCAAAGAAGGTTCCTGAACGGCCCGTAAATTCTTTATGATTAAATACTGCCTCAAATATGCTCAACACCCTTGCTCCATCTTCCTCCACCAGTGGGGCATACTGTTCCTTTAAAGCTTGCAAAGTATGTTGTACATCGGCGGCATTTCTAAAATTTCCGTTGAAATGCAGCTTGCCATCCTCGGCCCGTTCTATCAATGCTTTATTATCATCCTTAACTAATTGCTGCAGTAAAGGCGACTGGAGATATAACTCTGCTGGAATGGTGTTCTTTTGTAAGAATCCAGGAAGCTGCTTATTAGGGTAAAGAATATAGCTATTTTGATCGGCCCTATATAGTAAACTATTTTTTAAACTATCCAATACTTCTAAACTTTCATTGGGTGTTAAATAGCCACTACTCAATACCGCTACTTGCCCTTCCAGCATTTCACTTAGGTAATTTACTTGGGCTTTGGTAGCATTAATATCTAATAAATTATAGGTATGAAATAAGTTATCCTTTCGCTTATTAATAGTTATGGAGTACTCTAAAAACTTATTGGCTACACTAAATAATTCTACTACGGTTGCACCTGTTATTTGTTTTTTGTTGCCGCTGAAAGACTGACTGTAAATGGTAGTTCGGTAGTCGCTGGCAGCCATACCTAAAGCGTCCGTAATGTTTTTACGAGTGGTATTATCTACCGTAGTTTGCAAGGCAGCACTATGCGTATTAAATACATTCAGCACGGTAGTAAATAATTTCAACAACTCTGCCGAAATAAGAATTTGCGTGGCAGCGTTGGCTTCAAAAACGGGCAACATGAATTGAAGAAAACGCCGCAAATAATATAGCGTAACCATAGACAGACCGTTGCCCACTAATGCATTATTAGCATCGTTCCATTCTGGCCTTTGTGTATTCATCCAAATACCACCACTGTGCACATAATTAGTAAGCTTGGCCAACACCGTAGCTAATATTTTCTCGGTAAAGTTTACGGTATAGATATCCCCGGTACTTTTTGTTAGCAAAGCCCCATCTGCTCCAATAGCTTGCACACGCTGCTGTATACTATGGTCTTCTTGGTGATTAAAAACGATGGTATCCTTGGGGTTTTGTACAATGGCTTGATAGTCTTTTATATTATATGGCACATTAGCATACACAAAGGTGTTAGTAGTAAGCCAGTCAGATAATTGCGATGGGAAATGCTTTTGTGAAAACTCCAGAAACTTCAATAAATAAATAATCTGATGATCGCCCCAATAGCCAATATAACTCCAAGGATTATCTGGCTCTATCGTTTCCCAATCAAAACCACCTTTGGTAACTCGGTAGGGATTGTAACCATCAAAGGTAGAAGCGTTTAGAAACTTGTATATCATACCCTTGATAAAAGCAGGGTAGGCATGGGCCAATGCTTCCCAGTTTTGAAAAATATCTCGCCAGTTGCCTTGGTAATCTAGCAGTTTGGCACCTGTGGTTTCATCAATAGTATTGATGGAAAATTGGTTCCAAGGGCGACTAGGATCGCCGTGGCGGCGACTAAATTTTAACGGCAAATATTCTGTAGCCAAGCGGGTAAAGTGTGGATGATTTATTTCCTGCACCATTGGCTGAATATCCGATACTGTGAATACCGCTGGCAGTGTTTGAAGTTGGGTTTGTAACGAGTAGTAAACTGCTTGGTTTGCTTTTTTTAGGTATTGTAAAAAATCATCTTTTTCTATGGCATAATTGTTGTCAAATATGCCGCCCCGCATGATGTTAAAAAGCACATTGGCATAATGGCGAGTGTTTTTAAGGGCATCCGCTGTGGCTTGTGTAGCATCGGCCGCTGCCGTAAGGGCTATCAATTGTTCAGTGCCTGCTTTTATATCGGCCTGCAAAGCTTCCTTTAAATGATCATTGGCCACAATAGTATGGGCCAAATGCGTAATAGCTGCATGGTTTAGGTTTACATTGGCTACCAGCATCCATTGCTTTTGAGCCGCAGGCTGCAATTGTATTTCGCTTACTACAAAGTAGGCACCTTTTTCGCCTTTTACATCCTCCTCCTGCACTAGGTGGCCATTATTACGAAACGAATGAAGCTGGGTGGCTGATAGTAAATATGTAGGATTTGATAAACCTATTTGCCAAACAGTATTAGCCTTTAAGGCTTCACTAGGCTCCGCTTTATCTACTATAATAGCACTCAAGGCAAAAATACCAAGGCCGCTTTTGGGCACTAGTTCTGCACGCTTGTAAGCGTCGGCTAAATTACTTGCTTTTACCTGCAAATCGGCACCAACACCATAGGGTAAAACGTTTTGAAATCCATCTAACACTGCAATATCTGTAATGCCATCCGAAAGGTTATGTATGGTACAAGTACGCACAAAACCGTAGGTGTTACTAAAGCTCCATTGGTATTGAAAACTAATTTGCAGCGTATGATTTACTTCTTCAAAAATGATGGAGTTTCCATACTCGCTTTTATAAATATTGGTAGTACATTGGTACAATGCAGCACTTCGTATAGAAAATGGTTCCCATACATAGATACTAGCTCCTTGTTGAACCCTCAGTATTGTTTTGCAGCCAGTATGCTCGGCCGATTCTATCAATTTATCATCGGTATAATAAGGAAATAGTGCGTACTCAGCATTTTTTCTACCTGCTGTTAAACCGCCATTACTTGCTACAAACAGCCAATGATTAGAGCTGCTTACAATGCTCATAAAAAATGGCCGCATGGCATGAGCATTGGAAATTTTATAAAACTGTTGCTGCTGAATGGTAACGCTACTGAAGGAAACTTGGTGGTGTAACTGCATGCTTATGTAATCGTTGGTTCAAAAACTGTGGTATGGTGAAAAGGAAATTCTAAAGGTGTTCTTTAAAGCACACCTTTAGAATAATTAGAAAATAAATATTATTGTTGGTTATAGGTGCGTACGTAATCAATTGTCATCGTTTGTGGAAACGGCGTTCCACTAGTAGGGAAGCCTACAAAGTTTCCACCCACGGCTATATTTAATATTAGGAAAAACGGTGAATTGTATACCCATTTGCCCGTTACCGTTTGTGGGGTAATACGCTGGTACCAAGTATTATCTACAAAGAAATCGATATAATCTTCGCCCCACTCGCAGGCGTACACGTGAAAGTCGGCATCAAATCTATCATTGATCAGTGCGAACGATTTTGTGATGGCTCGGCCGCCAGAATATCCTGGACCATGTACACTACCATGTACA
>RDXK01000042.1 GCA_004292605.1 Bacteroidota bacterium | reverse complement strand
ATCAAAAAAACAACGAATACACACTACAAAAGCAGAATAATTGGCCCACTTTTAAGCAGATCTCTCCCTCGTTACACGATGGTCGAGATGACGGTTCCAATAGGCTATTCGACATGTTCCGCAGGGCATGTTGAATTACGAATAAAATAGGATTTTTAATCCGCTTGACGCGTAAACGCACATCTACCCGTAGTTTGAAGTGTTGGCGGTGAAAAACACCAGCAACGGCGAAAGCTACCCCATAATCTTCTAAAAAGCCTGTGGGTATTTGCGTTTTATCTATTGGCCCAGCTATATAGCGTTGTAGCTTTTCTATAGTGTTTGTATCGGGGGCTTGGGCTTTGGCTAGTTTGGGCAAAGCAGTAGCTAAAGCTACCATTACGGTAGCTACAATTATTTTTTTCATAAACTGTTATTTTTAAAGTTGTGTTTAAAATTTAAAATCAAATCTGCCCTTTGTAATATTTATTATTGGGCAACCGCTTTTTTCTAAAGAGAATTCAAATCTTCCCGCGATGATTCGTTTTTGCTTATCTAATGCATCAATAAAAAAACTACCCTTTGCTTTTACAAGTGTATCGTTACTATTAAGCCAGCAGTTAATTGACGTGTAAAAACCACAAAATGAATTTGAATTGTTACTTAAATCGACATTAAAGGGTGCAGATTTGTTATTAATGTTCCAAGTTCCTATATAAAAAAAATCATTTTGATTGTTTAAAACATTGTACGCATGAATCCCAAAACTGCCATTATTGAAGCTAGGATCATAGTCAATACTTAGGTTGTTTCCACTTCCATTATTTCCCGCTGGCGTCCACGGCACACCATTTAGCAGAAAACCAAAGGTATTGGCCCCGCTTTGGGTGGCAGGTGGTAGGCCAGGTACATCGGTACCATTGCTGTTTTTTTTGCATTGTAGGCCTGTAATAATTAAAAATGCTATTGCTATAGTTTGTAAAAGTTTCATATACGTTCGTTCATACGTTGGTAAAAGGGAGTGTGCTTTTTAGTGTACTTGGTAAGCCTGTACGGGTGGGGAGTGTTCCTGTAAGCAAATATGTTTTAAATGCTGGTTTACTAGGTATAAACACCGCAATAAGGTATGTACGGTTTTACAAAAACAATAACCCAGTTGGTTAAAGCTAACACGGCATTGCACCAGCCACCAAATAGGTAATTTTTTATAGCAATAAGGTAGTAGGATAATTTTATTAAAACTATTACAAGGTAGCCGTGCTGTGTTCCTGGGTGTGTAGTGTGGTTTCATACCAGCTATTTGTTAGTGTAAGCTAG
>RDXK01000237.1 GCA_004292605.1 Bacteroidota bacterium | reverse complement strand
TTGATATTGTTTTTGATATCAAAAGTGTTCAAGCGAATATCATTTCTATTGTAATCTAAAGTCCATCTAGTATCAGAATGATACACATTATCTATAATCACACCATTATGAACCAATTGTGCATCACCATCCATAAAATCGTTCACATGCTGGGTAATTTCATGTTCGCTGCCAGATGGCACTTGTAGGTTACCATTTACCCTTACAATATTGAAACTTGACGCATTTTCTTCGCCACGCATGCGGTTTTGTATAGCGTATGTGTTAGTTACAGAATCGTTATTGGTAACAAAGAAACGTAATGTGTTATCTTTTCTTTCAAAACGGTTTACGTAAGCAGTGGGCACCACAATACCTGTGTTTTGCTGTACCACTATATAACCTCGATTTCTAAATAGGTTAATGATATTTTGAATCAATCCGTTGGTGCTAGAGCCTTCACTACTCCAAACTTGGTAGTTAAATACGCTATCGCCACCACCTGCTTGTATTGCTCTCCAGTCGGCACGTATTATGGCTTTGTTGCTACCAGGATTCACGCTGATATTGAAACAAGTAGCGTACTCAAAATAGCCATCTTTACGTTCAAATAAAGTGCGGTTAAAAGTGAAGTTCTCCACACGGATGCTTCCAATATTTTTAATGTTGGCGCCACCTACTCTATCGCATAATGATTTTGTGTGATTGTATGGACGGCTACGAGTAAGTATTAATAAAGTAGCTGCTTTGTTCATGCCTTGCTTTCTGTAGTTAGCACCTGCTACACGTACAGCGTTGGTTAACCCTAGAAGGTGTAAAGGATTTGAAAAACTACGTTCCATACCACTTACAGCCGCTGGTAAATAGCTACTTAACCAGTTACCGCTTGTAATAGCATTGTTGGTATTGGCCGCCATGAAATTGTCGTAGCGTTCAGCTGATAGTAAGTTTTCATCGGGCACATAAACACCGTTATTTCGGATTAAGCTAAAGCGGTATTGACTTAACGCATCGCCCAAGCTATTGCTTTCCAAACCACCTTGTTGTGAACTACTAGACTGAGATTCGTATAGAGCTAAGCCAGCGTTGCAAGTGGTGCAATGACTAGGACTTGTAGGTGTAAAGAAGAAAACTACATCGTTAAAATCGTTATCAGATTGTCCGTTGGTACGGTTACCATCTTCCCAAGCCATTACGGTACGGCCGGAGGCGGTATCAAAAAACTGCACCATTTGTTTTCGTGTGTTTCCTGAACCTGAATTAAATGCTGGATTAGAGAAGAAAACGGCATCACCCTCGCCTACCGCATTTTGGTTTACGTTGTAACCGTTTTGCACCAGCGCCCAACCTATACCTGTGCCAGCAGTAAAACTTCCCAAGTTTACCGTTGCACCTTTGGCTAAACCGCCATCACTACCTGTACCTGAAGTGTTGGGGAATACTAGTGTTAAGCTAGTTTTTGCGGGTGCACTTGTAGGCGGGTTGCTTAATGAGTAAGTATAGTAGGCTAAAGAGTTAGTTTTACTAGTACTTTCTTTTAAAAATGTGATGGAAATATTTGTATTGGTAACCACCGAAATATCGTTGGTAGCACAATTAAGTAAAGTAGGACGATTCACGGCCAAGTTCTCGCCTTCTGGTATGTTTGAATCAATTTTTTGTTCAAAAACTGGGTCAATTGTTGGTCCGCTTGTAACTGCCTCAGGTACACCCACTTGGTTCCACTCAGATACTTGGTTATAGTCGGTTACTTTGGTTACGGCATTGGTATTTTCTACTTTTACTACCCCGGTTACACCTATAATATCTAGCCCACCATTGGTAGAATTGGTGTTAGTAGGAAAGTTGGTGGCATTGGTATAATCTACCATACCAGCAGAAGATGTAGATGGATAATCTGGCGCTGCTAAAGAGTAGCCATAAACCACGGTATTAGCGGCAATTCCAAAATCGGAAAAACTAAAGAATATTCCACCAATAGGTTGGTTAATATTTGGAGCCGAGATACGTAAATTATCATCCGAAGGATCTTTTCTCACCACTTGATAGGTTCTTGAAGTAACCAAGTCGGTATTCCCCCATGAGTTGGCGGCTTTTCTGTGAAAAGTGGTTGCGTACGCACTTGGGCGGCCTTGTGCGTCTAAGGCAGTAATTAATGCGATGGTAAACCCGTCATGACCAGAAGTATTCCCTCTTTCAAACAGTGCAAAACCAGCATTAGCAGGTGTGTTTACGCGTAAGCCTTCAGGAAATAGTACATCTAGGCGTTCAATATTGTTGTTATTGCCATTACCGTCGGCAGCATTGCTAAATAAGTTATCCGTACCACTGTTGAAACCAGCCGTACCATTGAACAAATTGTTCATATCGTCATCATAAGGGCGATTGATGGCACAAACACGTGGTGTAGTGGCGGCGTCAAAAGTACCTTCCATCCAAACAAGGTTTCGGGCCACTGAACAAACCGCATTGTTAACCCTTCTAAATACCACCTCTTGGGTACCAACAGGTAAAAATTCGAAGGTTCTGGCACTACCGCCTGTACCAACTACAAAACTGTTTACACGCAAAAGGTTATTGGTAGTTCCACTATTGGCGCCAAATGTATAGTTGATATCGGCCTGAGTACCAGTGAAAGAACCACTATTGATGGCCGGCGGACGCGAGTACGAAGTACCTTGTGTGCTTGATACGTAAATGCTGCTTAAACTTTCAATACGGGTTCCACCATTGCTTTGGGCCACAGTGTTAAGAGATAGCAAGCAAGCAACTAAGCTCAGCATGAATGACGCAAGGAATTTACCGAAGTAAACGAACGGTTGTTTCAATTGCTTTGCAAGGGAGGTAAATGCTTCTGCAACTGCATCGGGTGACTTAAAAGAGATGGAAACCACAGTAGATTGTGAGGCTACCGCTTGTTGGGGTTTTGCATGAGCATGCCTTGCACGCTCTTGGTGAATTGGGTTGTACATTTTGTTCGGGTTTGGACTTTGATAAAATGGTTCATCTAAATCTTGGAATCGGATTACGACAGCAAGATAGAATTATTTTTCCCAATTAAAAACATACAATTCCCAAATACGGAATTTTATGGGCAGCGTTCGCCTAATTTTTTCTTATATGGCTATTCTTTTGGCCGTAAAAACCATATACAAGCAGGCCTAAAGCCATCCAAATAAAGAACCAAACCCAAGAAACGGCGGGTATTTCAATCAATAGGTATAAACAACAAATAGCCCCCAAAATAGGAATTAAGGAGTAGTTTCTTATGAAAGTCAGTATAGTTAATAGCACTAACAACACTATAAATACTAAAAATAAAGCAGCATCTAACGTACCACTAAATACATGGGAAATATCTTCCTGAATCCTTGGCCACCAACTATAAACAGCCACGATGGTAAGAACTGGTATAATAAATTTTCCATTGATATAAGGCAATTTAAACCCCTTGGTTTGCTTATTTACCGCCGGCAAATACAGCACACCTAAACACACTAATACAAAGGCGAATAGCGTGCCTATGCTGGTTAAATCGGTCATTAAACTGCTGGGCAAAAACAAACTAGGAACGGCTACAAATACACCCGTTAAAAGCGTTGAAAACGATGGTGTTTGAAACCTTGGGTGCACCTTGCCAAAGCGTTTAGGCAATAAGCCATCTCGGCTCATACTCATCCAGATACGGGGCTGCCCCAATTGAAAAACCAACAGCACACTTGTAGTAGCAATCACCGCACTCACAGAAATAATGTATTGTAACCAAGGCAAATTCACTTTTTCAAATACATACGCCAATGGATCTTCCACCTTTAACTCCGTATAGTTCACCATACCTGTTAATACCAATGAAATTAGGATGTACAATACTGTGCAAATAAGCAAGCTGTAGAGCATGCCCTTGGGCAAATCGCGTTGTGGGTTTTTACATTCTTCCGCTGTAGTACTAATAGCGTCAAAACCAATATAGGCATAGAATACCGCCGATACACCCGCTAATACGCCACTGAAACCATTGGGCATAAACGGGTGCCAATTTTGCACGTTTACATAAAAAAAACCTACCCCAATTACTAAGGCAATTACACCAAGCTTGATGTAAACCATCAGGTTAGCAAACCTTTTACTTTCCTGTATGCCTATATACGCCAAAGCAGTGATGATGGAAACAATACAAAAAGCTGGTAAATTAAAAATGATGGCAGTACCACCAATACTAGGTGCTGTTTTGGCTACCTCCAATGCATCTTGCAAATACAAGGGCAAGCTTGCATTAGCATTCTGTCGTAATAAGGCTTCCGCTTCCTGCACATGCTGCTGCACACTAAACGGGTCGGTAAGCATCCATTTAGGCAAATGAATTCCTAACCCTTGCAATAAATTATTGAAATACCCGCTCCAGCTTATGGCTACCACAATATTTCCGATGGCGTACTCTAATATCAGCGCCCACCCTATTATCCACGCTATCAGCTCTCCAAAAGTTACATAAGCATAGGTGTAAGCACTACCGGCAATAGGAATTCGGCTAGCAAATTCTGCATAGCATAATGCACAAAAGCCGCAGGTAATAGCGGTGATAATAAATAAAATAGAAATGCCTGGCCCACCATTAAAAGCAGCTGAGCCAATAGTAGAAAATATACCGGCCCCTATTACGGCGGCAATACCCATAAAGGTTAAATCCTTTACACCTAATACTTTTTGCAAGCCTGTGCCGTGGCCAGAAGAATGAGCTTCTGCAGAAGTGGTGATGGTATCAATATTTTTTCTTCTAAATAGGGAACTACGCATAAGCAGTATACTTGTAAATGAGTTAGTTGGTTCGGTTCATGAGCAATTGGGCCACTTCTATCAAATGCTGTTTGCGTGCATTTACTACCGCTACCGCCTCTAAATGCTGCATGGCTTTTTGGTAGTAGGTATCTTGTAATTCTTTGCACCAGACATCGGCTCCCGTAGCACTGTATAATTCTAATACTTCAGCAATTTTATTGGCATCTTTTCTGGTTTGTAATTCCTGCCAAAGCTTTTGCTGCTCCGCATTTACTTGTGCTTGGGTATGAATCCACAAAAAGGTTTTCTTGTTTTGTTTTATATCGCCACCTACTTCCTTACCAAAACTTGCGGGATCGCCAAAGGCATCTAAATAATCATCTTGAATTTGAAAAGCAATACCTAAGTTTTTTCCAAACTCATATAAATGTCGGCGGTTGCCCTCACTAGTGCCCCCTAACATAGCCCCCATTTCTAAACTGGCGGCTAGCAACACGCTTGTTTTCAGCGTTATCATGCGTATATAACTTTCTAAACTCACCTCCTGCTCGGCTTCAAAATCCACATCTAATTGTTGGCCTTCGCATACTTCCGTAGCGGTGGTATTAAATAAATGCAATATGGCAGGTAACACGGCGGGCTGCACTTTAGCCAAGTATTCGTAGGCCTTTATTAGCATTACATCTCCACCCAAAATGGCCGTGTTCACATTGTACTTAGTATGCACTGTTTGCAGACCACGCCTTAAGGTGGCGGCATCCATAATATCGTCGTGCACTAACGTGAAATTATGAAACAGTTCTATGGCTGTAGCTACTTGCCATGCACTTGGGTGTAGTTCATCAAACAAATCGTTGGCCATTAAACAAAGCACGGGCCTTACCCTTTTGCCACCAATGGCCAAAAAATAATTACATGGCTCGTACAAATTAGCGGGCTGTGCAGGAAAATGCTGTTCGCTAAAATGCTTTGAAAATGCTTGTGCCCAATAGGAAAAATTATGCATGCAAACCAATTGTTTTGCCAAAAATAGGGCTTTGGCAGTAGCAATCATAAAAGCACCGCCACTAAGCTGAAAGTATTATTTTCACCGCTCAAACGCCCCGTATGAAGTGGATTTTAAAAAATGAATTTACCATAGCTGTATTTGCAGCACTTGTATTTATTCCTTTTTTGGGCAGTGTACATTTGTTTGATTGGGATGAGATAAACTTTGCCGAAAGTGCTCGAGAAATGTTGGTAACCGGTAACTATTTTGATGTACAAATAAACTACACCAAATTCACGGAAAAGCCACCACTATTTTTTTGGCTGCAAGCTATATGTATGCACATTTTTGGTGTTACAGAATTTGCTGCCCGCTTGCCCAATGCATTGGCCGGGATAGTAACACTGATGGTGTTATTTTCCATAGGTAAAACCGTGGTAGATAAAACATTGGCTCGTATTTGGGTAACTATCTACCTAGGCACTTTTGTTACTTTTTTATATTTCAAAACGGGCATTATCGACCCTTGGTTTAACCTCTTTATCTTCTTGGCCATTTACCATTTTTACCTACTTACACAAACTACCCAACAAGCCTGGAAAAAGGCAGTAACGGTAGGTGTATTCTTAGGCTTAGCGGTACTTACTAAAGGCCCCGTAGCTATACTTATTTGCTTACTTACCTTGCTTACTATGTGGCTGGTGCAAGGCCGAAAAAAGCTAGCCTCTTTCAGTAGTTTATTCACCATTGCTGGCAGTACTTTTATAGTATGTTTTGCCTGGTTTGGGGTAGATTTAGTAAAGAACGGTCCACGATTTATCATAGAATTTATTGAACGCCAAATAGCTATTTTTAGCACTAGCGATGCTGGGCACGGACAACCATTTTTTTACCATTGGGTGGTATTATTAATAGGCTGTTTCCCGGCCAGTATATTTTTTATAAAAGGCCTTGGGCATCGGTCTACCAACCCCTATCAGCAACTGTTTAAAGTGTGGATGACCGTTTTATTTTGGGTAACGCTGCTATTGTTTTCCATTGTAAAAACCAAGATAGTACACTACAGTAGTTTATGCTGGTTTCCGCTTACCTATA
>RDXK01000236.1 GCA_004292605.1 Bacteroidota bacterium | reverse complement strand
CGGCGAGTTTGCTGGGTGCAGGCTCGGTCAGCAGATTTTTAGCTTTAGATTTACAGCCTTGATTTTTTGTTTCTTTTTTATCAAGAAAAAAGAAAGGACGAAAAGCCTAGTTTTCAAGAGATCTCTCCCTCGTTACACGATAGTCGAGATGACGGTTCTAGTAGGCCTTGTTTCGTGAAACACCAAACTTCAATGATAACATTTACGCCTAATAGCCAGCTGCCATGCCATCCTTCCTGCTTTCACTAGCACCACTATATACCTTCGTTTTTGGGTTAAACTGTATGGCCTGATAACCACCATACCCACCTAAACCAAAAGCTACTTTATGCCCCATTTGCATCAGCTTTCGCACTACATCGTATCCAAAACCGCTTTCTAATGTTACGGTGCTTTTTGTTTCATCATCCATCAGCGTATACGGGGAGCTGGAACCATAATGGTCTATCCTTGGTGCATCCCCCGCTTCTTGAATATTCATACCAAAATCTATCAAATCCATTATTATCTGCACATGGCCTAGTGGCTGGTAATCGCCACCCATTACACCAAAGCTTAAAAAGGGTTCGTTGTTCTTAGTTACAAATGCTGGTATAATAGTATGGAAAGGGCGTTTGCCATGTGCATACACATTGGCATGGCCTTCCTGCAATGTAAACAGTTCACCACGGTTCTGTAACATAAATCCCAAACCCGGCGGCACCATACCGCTACCCATACCACGGAAATTACTTTGAATTAAGCTTATCATATTACCCTCCTTATCGGCCACAGTAAGGTAAACAGTATTGTTGCTATTGCTTATTTCGCCTGCCTTGTATTGGCCAGCACGATTGATATTTATCAAATTCCTACGCTGTGCAGCATAGTATTTACTCAGCAGCGTATCCATAGGAATTTTCACAAAATTAGGGTCGGCATAGTACTTTGCTCTATCCTCAAAAGCCAGCTTTTTTGCTTCAATAAATAAATGAATATGTTCTGCACTACCAAAGGGTATTTTGCTAAAGTCGTATCCTTCTAAAATATTCAGCATCTGTAGGGCGGTAGCTCCTTGTCCGTTAGGCGGTAGCTCCCATACATCGTAGCCACGGTAGTTGGTAGTTACGGGCTCTATCCATTCACTAGTGTGTTTTGCTAAATCGGCCTCGCTTAAAAATCCACCTTGTTGTTTCATAAAGTTGGCAATGGTTTTGGCCATATCGCCTTTATAAAACACATCTCGTCCTTCCTTGGCCAAACGCTCATAGGTATTGGCTAAAAACGGGTTCTTGTATACATCCCCTTTTTCATACGCTTTACCGTTTTGTGTATAGGTTTCCTTAAAATTAGGATTGTTGGCAAAACGCCTTGTGCTACCTTGTAAATAATAGGCTATTAATTCTGGTACTGGCACGCCATTTTTTGCATACTGTATGGCGGGCTGTAATACCTCTACCATACTTAGTTTTCCAAATTTTTTATGTAGCTCAAACCAGCCATCTACACAGCCGGGTACGCTTACAGGCAGCGGACCGTAGCTAGGAATAGAGTTTATTTTTTTCTCCTTAAAGTAGGAAAGCGTTAACGCTTCCGGACTTTTACCGCTACCGTTTAAACCATATAGTTTTCTTGTTTTCGCATCCCATACTATGGCAAATAAATCGCCGCCGATACCACTACCGGTAGGCTCCATTAAACCTAGTGCCGCATTACAGGCGATAGCAGCGTCAATGGCCGTACCACCTTTCTTCAAAATATCTATTCCTATTTGTGTAACCAATGGGTGGCTAGTAGCTACCATACCATTGCTAGCCAAAACCTCACTACGAGTAGCCCATGTTTTTCCAGTAATTCTATCTTGTGCCTTGGCCAATACTGTACACACCATCGCCCAAATAATCATACATTTTCTCATACATACTTTATTACAATTGAACTATATAATGTCGCCGAAAAACGTCGGTCTTTCAAAATTTGAAAATAGACGCATGCCTGTAAATTAGTACAATACAGTATGTAGTGTACAATGTTTCTACAGTGAACTCGACATTTTCGGTTAATGTATAATTATGCCACTGTAAGCCTTTAACTTCTCGTTTATAAACACACTTGTATGCATAAAAAATGCTACCATGGCCGGGTTTTGCTAATTTTACGGTATGAGTATAATTATTACCGGCGCCTCCCGTGGTTTGGGAGCAGCCATCACTAAAATATTTGCTACCCAGCATACACCCACCACCTTTTTGCTATGTGCACGCAATGCAGAGCAGCTGGCTAATTTTGCTAAGCAATTACAATTGCAATACCCCGATCATATTTTTAATACTTATGCCGCTAACTTAGCCAATATACAAGAAGCACAAGCTTTTGCCGCATGGTGTTTGGGCTTTGGCACTCCGAAAATTTTGGTGAACAATGCAGGTAGCTATGTGCCCGGAAACGTACATAACGAACCCGCAGAGAATTTGTCGGGTATGATAAGTACCAACCTTTACAGTTGCTATTACGTAACCCAAGGTATTGTAGAAAGCATGAAGGCAGCCAAAAAAGGGCATATTATCAACATCAGTTCCATAGCCGGGCAAGATGCCTACAACGGCGGTGGCAGCTACAGTGTAAGTAAATTTGCCATGACGGGTTTTAGCAAAAACCTACGCAGCGAACTAATGCCCCACCAAGTAAAAGTTACCACCGTGTATCCCGGTGCCGCCTTTACCGATGCTTGGGCCGGAAGCGGTATACCAGAAGATAGAATTATGCAGGCTGCCGATGTAGCTGCCATGGTGTTTGCAGTAACGCAACTGTCGCTACAAGCCTGTGTGGAGGAAATAGTGATGCGACCGGTTTTGGGCGACTTATAACCGCAGATATTCAGTGGTTTTTAACATTCTGTAGCAGGCAATCAAAGTAGGTTTGCTACCTACCAAGCAATTAACTAAGTTTGGGGCATTAAGCATTACAAAACAATTTCTTGAGCATGAAATTTACAGCGTCGTCTAGCGTGCTATTAAAGCACTTACAGCAGATAAGCGGTGTTATAAGTACCAATAGCGTACTACCCGTATTAGAAGATTTTTTATTTGATGTAAATAAGAATACACTTACCGTTACCGCTACCGATTTGGAAACCGTAATGCGTATTCAAGTAGAAATTACTAGTACTGAAACTGGAAAGGTTTGTATACCTAGTAAAGTATTGCTAGAAGTATTAAAAAACCTGCCCGATCAGCCCCTTACTTTTAGCGTAGAAAATAATTATGCCATAGAAATTACCAGCAGCTCTGGTAAATACCGCATTGTAGGTGAAACACCTGATAATTTCCCGAAAGAGCCTGTGGCCGATGATGCACAAGAAATAGCCATGAAAGGCGAAGCCTTGGTAACAGCTATTAACAAAACCTTGTTTGCGGTAAGCAACGATGATTTACGTCCGGCCATGACGGGTGTTTATTTTGAACTTACTACCGATGCTGTACAATTTGTAGCTACCGATGCACACCGCCTAGTACGCTATAAAAGAACCGATGCCAAAGCTATTAGTGCCGCTAGTTTTATAGTACCCAAAAAGCCGCTAAACCTGTTAAAAAATGTATTACCCGATACGGAAGATGAGGTCAAACTTAGCTACAACGCTAGCTACCTGTTTGTGGAATTTAAAACCAGCAGTTTAATTTGTAGATTGATAGATGCTCGTTTCCCGGATTATAAGGTGGTAATACCTGCCGAGAACCCTTACCATATGGTGATAGATAAGGGCTTGTTTCAAAATGCACTACGCCGTATCAATGTATTTGCTACCAAAAGTACCAATCAAGTTGCCCTTACCATTAGCGGCACGGAACTACAGTTAGCGGCACAGGATATCGACTTAAGTTTTGAAGGAAACGAAACCCTTAGCTGTGAGTATAATGGAGAAGATATTAAAATAGCTTTTAACGCAAAATTCCTGATTGAAATGCTCAATGCTGCCGACACTAGCAATATACGCTTAGAGCTAAGCACACCCAACAAAGCCGGTTTAATTAAACCTACGGAAGTGGGTGCCGACGAAGATTTATTAATGCTGGTAATGCCACTGATGCTCAATAGTTAACAATAGTATTGACCATATTTGTAAAATGCTCCTAAACAAGGGGCATTCTTTTGACTTGTAAACCGTCTAGTTACTCGAGAGTATCAAGTTCTCTACACGAATATTCTGGAAAAAACATGGTACCATAGCTACGCCTAAACTTTGTTGGTAGCCACCTGTAATGTATGACGAGCAAATTCTTGTAGTATGGCTTGCCAGCCGGCTTGCTACATTTCTAGCGGATTTTGGTTTTCTGGTTCAAAGCTTTGTGTTACAGTAGTGCCACCAGCTTCCTCGGTAAATACTACCGTTACATTTCTACCATCGGCTAAGGAATAGTGTAAACAAGTAGGCGGCTCTACCTTTGTAAAAACACCTTGCAAATCGAAAGCAAAACTTCCATCCTTTGCGGCCATTGTGTAGCTAAACGGTCCACCCACTTCCAAGGTGTTGGAGGCAGCCGGACAATGCCAAGTATCAGCAGCAAAATTCCACTGCATAATATGTTATGGTTTGGTAAATACCTGCCAAGCAGTAGCAGCAGGTACCGCAATGTGTACAGAAACAGTTAACATGGTTTCGATAATTATAGGCCTGAAAATAGGAAAAGCTAGCAACTCCATAAAACAAAAAAGCGGCCAATAATATAGGTCGCCTTTGTTTTAATAACGCTACTCGATTAGATAAATGTCTTTTATGATAAAAGGCCGGTAGTATTTGCTAACAGCCGGAGAGTATTTTCCTCGATTATCTTGGTAAAAAAATCTGTAGGAATTTTGAATAACTGGCATTGTTTCCCAAACAACAATGAGCCACGGATAGCTGTAAATCATATCTTCTGGATTTGAACTATAAGCAAATCGAAATATGACATCTTTCTCTACGTTAATGTTATGTATGGGTGTTGTAGGTAAGAAACCTTTAATTGATATCGCCAAGCTATCTTCTAATTTTGAGAATGGGTGATTAATGTATAAAGCTTTGTTTGCCACTATCTGCCTTAAATACCGGACTGAATCAGGAACTTGGCTATAACCCTGATGACAAGAACACAATACAATGGCAATAATCAAAACTATTTTTTTCATACAGGCGTTTTCATAAAGTTACAAAACCAATTGATTGATAAACTTTGAGCATTGCATCTTCGTGAAATCAATATCACGTACCCGAGTCGCAGACTCTACTGTTCATTACACATCCGTAGTCCGCTACGCTTAAGACTACGGATAGATTGGGTTTTTAGAAGCGAAATTCAGGACATCGATTGGAAGGGCAATTATTTACGATGATGGGATAGTCGCAAAAGGTTTCTCTTCTAACAAAGAACAGCCGCTTTGAATTAAACAACGATGACCTTACAACAAAAATTCCCTTTGACTTTTTCCGTATCGTCAATAAATTCGTAATTGAGTTATTCTCAACAATTTGTAACACAGCTCTCGTCTCCGTATGGATTTTGTTTCTATATCTAAAACTAACAAATCCTTCATTAAAATCATTCATTACAAGTAGACTATCTGTTAACCGGATAAATGTATTATAAAAAGGTTCGGATGGTGAATATGCATAGTATTTACCTCTAAATTTCTTTACCGTAATCCAGTCACCCAAATATTTGCTTTTACTGTTGTCTAACATGTTAGTATCTTTTCCACAAATGGTCGGCTGCCCAAAATCAGCTAGCAAGAGTTTAAATACGTTGTCATGAAATTTAGAATTTGGATTCGCTACAAAAATTATCTGATTCGCTTCTCTATCAATTTGTAACGTATCAACCGGCGATTGTGAATAACACACTGAACAAATTAACGTCCCATAAAAACACCATATCATTTTCATGATAAAGTACTTATTTGAACGTGATGGTCTGGTTAATTTGGAACTTGTATTGTGCATTCTATCAAAATACGTTATTGATTCTTTCTTATCTGAGTTACAATATAGTCGTGATATACTGGTGGTGCACCGTTAGCCCTGGAAGGGCCTGTAATTACCCCGGTATTTTCATTGTAGTACAATTTATTGTCGGGGTGGCAGCCTTTACTTGCAAAATTGGTTGCGTTATCAAAAAACGTAAAATACTTTCCATCACTATCTTGACCTGAACCAACGATTGTAATAAAATGATCGGTTTTGCCGTCTTTGTTGCTTGTACTGGGTGTTCCGGCTCTATTGTCGACACCAGCAATTACGGGCTTGCCAGACTGAAGTTTAGTAATGATATAATTGACACCAGCTTTTGCAACGCTTGGATACGGGCCACCAGCTGAGTCGAATACCTTAAAGGCTGAGCCATATCCTAAATCTCTCAATCCAGATTTAGCTATTTGTGCTTGTGCAAGTGCAAGACAATTTCTGTAGTCGTACTCCACGAATTGAACAGGTGTAAGTACGTTGTTGATAATTGGCCAAGAAGTTTGATCATAATTGAATGTAATCTGCGACGAGTCGTCCTCAAAAATATTTGAATCATCAACAAAATCACCTAATGTAGCTGGATCTGGTATTATCTCGATGGGCAAAATAACTCCCCCACCACCACCACTCGTCCACCACCAGTTCCAGTCTAGTGGGGTATTTCCGCCACTACCGCCATACCAAGGCCACCCAGTTCCATAATTCCACCAATGTGGTGTATTACCTGTAGTGTTACCACCACTAGGACTGCCGCCGCTCGGACTCCCTCCAGTGGTGTTGCCAGGGGTGCCACCACTGGGAGTACCACTTGGAGAACCACCACCTGGGCTACCTGTCGTTCCACCGCAGCCGCAGCCGCCACCCCCTCCACCGCCAGTACAGTCGATGACGATTTCCATTGTAACACTAGCTT
>RDXK01000235.1 GCA_004292605.1 Bacteroidota bacterium | reverse complement strand
GGTATCCGCCTTCTCGGTTACATTATTTACTATGTTTACTAGCAAGCCTGCTAATGCACCGGCAGCTTCGGCCTTAGCCTTTTTATCGGAGTCGGTTTTACCGTTATTATTATTTTTAGAAATAGCGGTGGTAGCAGAACTAACCCCTTTTTCCATACCTATTTTTACCAGTTGCCTAGCCATAGCATCGGCTATTTCCTTTAATAAACGCTCCTGTAAACAAGCTACAGCAAGCTTATTAATATTTTGCACCATTTGCGGCTGTACCGTAAGGCCGTTTACATACACCGTAGGAAATTTTTGAAACTGACTTTGTAATATATACGTAGGTAAAGCCACTCGCATATTTCGCACATTACCAGCATCTACCATGCCCACATTACCCGTATACCAACCCCATGAAAAAGGTATATCAATGGCGTTGCCAAAAGCATCTACATAGCTAAACATGCTGGTGTTACCTACCCTTATAAGGTTTAAGGTAGTTTCACCTTTTACGGGGCCAAAACCTTGTTCTAAAAATATTACCAATTCAGCGGCAGCCGGTTTATCGATGGGTTTGGTAAACTGCAGCTCCCGTCGGTACTTATCTACCTGATCTTCAAAGCCCAGCTGCTGTGCAGTACGCAACAAATCCATCTGTAGCTGTGGTGGCACGGCTACACCATAAAATTCCAGTTTGCCTTTTAGGTATAAGTCTACCGAGTTTCTGTAACTAATAAACGCATCATTTATATCGCCATTGGCCTCATAAAGCAAGCCTTGTAGGTTAAAAGCAAAAGCATCCTTGGTGTATTTACGGGTATTGTAGCGTTTATCGTCGGCTATATCGTTCGCGGAAAGGGTTATTCTTCTTGCTTCCACCCTTGCACCGGAAACATTGCCCAAGGCCATATAGTTTAGGGCTTTGTAATAATGCATCATATACCGTTCAAAATACTCACCTAAGTATTTTTGGTTCATGGGTGTGGTTAGCAGCCCTGCCGTGTAGTCGCCTATATTTTTGTTTTCCGTTTCAAAAAACTGATCGGCCGCATTGAAATAAATATTGCTGCTATCATATTTTTTTTGCAGGTGTAATAGCTTGCCTTTTTCTAGCAGATACAGCAACCGGTTTCTATCGGCCCGTAAAAAATTACTGGCTTCTAATTCCTTATCGGCTGCTTCAAAATTATTGGTACGTACTTGGCTGTAGTACCTCGATAATTTAGTATTGTACGATGCACAGGAAAAAAACAAGGGCATGGCTACTATGCATAGCCATGCCCTGTAATGGATATAATTTGGTACTCTCATGCAGTACGTTCTATTAGTTTTTTACGTACTTGGCTATCTTCTTATCACCTATCCAAACTATTTCGTTGGTTTCAATATTGGTAAGTTCCAAGTTAATTTGGTAAGTAACGGTTTTACGCTTTTTAAAAGCATCTACTATTGAGTTAATGGAACCCTGCAAAATATAGTCTGCACCATTTTCCAAGCCAAAACGTTTTAGGGTACTAGCACTGGCATTGCTTTGCATATCGGCCTTTTCAGCACGCATTTCTTCCCGCTTTTTCCCGCTTTGTACCAAACCTACTTTCTGGGTTTGTATAAAACTTCTTTCCAAATCTTTTACAAAGGTTTCTGCTTCTACGTGTTCATGACTTTTATTGGTAATAGCACCTACAATTACCACGGGGCGTTTGCCTTTGGCACTGTTATGGTTTTTAAGCCACACTTCGCCTAAACACTGGTCTATCATGGCTTCCGCAGTAAGGCGGCTATCGGTTCCGTTCCAAGCACCACTTACATCGGGTGTTTCGGTAGGGTCAATTCGGGTTACTTGTCTTTTCGCACAAGAAGTTAGGATGGTAATGCCCACTACAGTGGCAATCAAAATTTTACGCATATAATAGTTGTATTAAGAAAGAATTTTTGGGTTAAAAATGGAACCACCATGGGCCCCTATTGTAGCTAATATTGGGCAAAAAGCGAAAGCGATTCCAGCCGCCACCGCCACCGTTCCAACCATTGTTCCAGCCACCACCGTTCCAGCCATTGTTCCAGCCGTACCAAGGGTTTGTTTGAAACATACTTCTGTTTAAACGGCGTTGTTGACGGTTTTGAAAGCGGGTTTCTCGTCTTTCCATTTTAGCCTCGTACCAGTCGAAAGCCTTATAGGTTTGCTGTATGGTAGTATTTTGGCGAGCCAATAAACTGTCTTTAAATTTCACGTAGTACTGCTGACTAGTCATGTAATTCGGATTTTGGTCCGGCACTAGTTCTGTGGAAGATTGAGCCCAACCAATACTGCCAATCAAGAGGCAACAAAGCGTTATTATTTTTTTCATGAGCTTAGTTTTATTCCTTGCAATTTCTAAATAACTATTTAATAGTCAATATTTATAATGGCAAAGGTATGTTAATAATATAGTTTCAAAAACACCTTACCATGCTGTACGTAGGTGGGCTAATTTTGTTACAACAAAAAAACTTTTAACACCTTGGGTGATAATTGCCCACAACTGGTATAAATAAGGAAGAACAATTTACATGAACCAAGCAGCGGACAATCAATTACTGGTAAAGGCCCTAAAAAGCGGCGATACAAGAGTAGTGCAGCAAGTATATGCACAATGCTTCCCGATGGTGGCGGCTTATGTGCAGGCCAATAGCGGTACTGTGGAAGATGCTGAAGATGTATTTCAGGAAGCATGGCTGGTACTGCTTGGTAAAATAAAAAACCCCGATTTTACGCTTACTAGTTTAGTAAGTACCTATGTTTTTTCCGTAGCTAAAAATATTTGGCTTCATACATTAAGAACCAAAAGAACAAAGGCCAGTGCACTTGGAAATTCTGTGGCAGTGGAAAATATTATGTTGGAGCAAAGCAATGAAGCACCACAGCCGGAGCCAGAAATATTGGTACAAAACTGGCTACAGAAAATAACCAAAAACTGCCAAGCTATTTTAACCAGTTTGTTTTTAAACAATACACCTATGAGCCGCTTGATGCAAACCATGGGCTGGAAAAATAAACATACCGCCGCCAACCAGAAATACAAATGCTTACAGCAAATGACAACTACGGCTTTGCAAGAAGTACACAGCAGTAGCAAAAAATAATAGTGGGCAATTGGGGGTGATTTCTGGTAAATGCTGCTATATACTATTCTAAAAAATAATGTTATGAGAAAGTATGTAAGCGTATTGCTGGTGGCCATTGCTGCTGTAGTACAAGTAACTGATGGATGGGCAACCGCACCACAAAAAGTTGGCGAACCACAACCAGCCACTATTGTGGTAATTAATAGAGCTAACTGGTGTGCCGTATGTAAAGCCCATGAAACTAGTTTTAAGCAACAAATAGATGCTTTGCCAAGTGGTACGGTGCAGTGGGTGGTAAATGATATTACCAACGATAGTACCATAGCAGCATCGGTAGCCCATTTAAAACAATTGAAACTTTACAAAGCAGTGTACGCTACGCCACGTAAGGGAATGGGTAAAATGCTGCAAAGCTGTGGTTTAGTAAAAGTAAAAAGTAAAACTGTGGCAGCGGGCATGGTTACGGCCATTCATCCCATAACCCATGAAGTATTGTGGCAACAAAGCATAGCACAAAGCCCCCAAACATTGTTAGCAACTATTCAATCAAATAATGAATAAATAATATGAAAAAGCAAACTAAAATCATTCTTTGTATACTATCCGTAGCGGCTATGACAGCGTGTATCTATCATTTTTTTGGATAAGTAAAACCCTATCATATGCAAAGCAACAATGTTTGGGGTATACAAGAATATGAAGGTAATGGCGAAAGCTGCCCCATAATACCCAAGAATTTACCACTACACAAAAAGCTAGTACTACTATTTTTTCGGTTTGGCGTTTGCCCACTTTGTGTAACTATGAGTGTAGGCTATAGCATACAAAAAAGGTTTAGAAATCTAGTGAGGTAAGGCGGTACCAAAAAAGCCTGTAGGTATGCAGAACTTACAGGCTTTATTAAATATTTGGCCACCTTATTTTATAACTTTTGTAGCTTCAATGTTTCCGTTTGTGAACCACTAACTACCCGTACCCAATACACACCTGCAGGTAGTTGGGCAGTGGGTATAGTTACTTGCTGCTGCGAGCCACTGTTTGTTTTCCAAAAAATGGTTCCAGCGTTGCCCACTAAACTTATTTCGCAGTTTTGTAAACCTTGTAGCTGTAAAGTAGCTTGTGCGTAAACAGGATTTTCTACTAGCCAGCACCATTTGGCTTGGTTGGCTTTTAAGGTTACTGTATTGCTATAATGTATACTACCATCATTATCCACTAGCTTAATTCGGTAGTACGTAATAGGCCAAATAGCAGCGTCGGTAAACTGATAACGCGATGGCTGCGATGCAAAACCTGCCGCCGCCACATTATTACCCAAGGCGGTAAAAGAAAACCCATTGTTACTTTTTTCTACCACAAAATGTTTGGTATTAAATTCCTGCTGGGTTTGCCATTGTATACTATGGTTATTGCCTACCCTTGAAGCTGTTAGTTGCAAGCCATTGGCAGGTAAACTGGGTGTAAGGTAGCTTACCACATTACAAATTAATTGGTTTTTGGTAGCAGTATTGGTAATAGCCTCCACAGGAAAAGCCATGTACACCACTTTGTGCGTACCTCTAAAACCTACAGCAGCACCATCCGCCGTACCACCGGAGTAGTTTAGTAGTATTTCTGAGCCACCAAAACTTGCGATTCTATCAGGAAAATCTACATCATAAATTCCGGCGTTTCCATTATCAAAACTGCCTGTTTGCGAAACAAAAAATTGATTGGTTCCAGCAAAATTGTAGGTGTTGGCATCGTCATCAATATAGCTGGCTTTTAAAAAGTTATTATAAAAATTTACGTTGGCGTTGGCACTAGCGGAACGCCCAATATCCCAACCTATTTCCGAGCCTGATATAAATAAATTTCCACCATTGGTAAGGTAGGTGGTAAGCAGGGCAATTTCCGATGCATCTAAAGTTCTATCCGCAGTGCTCTCTTCACCCAAAATCCAGTCTACCGCAAAGTAGTTTTGTAGGGCTAATTTGCCGGTGATGATGCTCTCATTTTGGCAGCCATCAAAACTTACATTACAGCTGGCTAAACCAGTGGCATGGTCTACCATATAATCGTACCTATTCATTCGTTCTAGCATCATACGGCGTACATTACCCAAAACAGAACTTTCATTGCGAAGCACCATGGGGGATAATCTATCAAACCCATCTACTATCAAGTAGCTTGGTGTGCCAGCGGCAGTGGCAGGTGTACGTGCTGCTACTACGGATGATGTAAAACTTTCGCCACCAGCATTGGTAGCTGCTATTTTAAAGTAATAAGTGGTAGATGCTGCACCAGTGAAGGTATACGTAGTATCGGTAACTGAGATGCCGTTTTGAAAACCTTTACCATTGGTGCTTACATACACTTTGTAGCCAGTGGCTTCACCGCCTAAAGCGGCTCCAAAATTGGGTTTACGCCAGTTAATTTGAATTTGTGCGTTGCCCATATTTTTTGCTACTACATGGGTAGGTTCATCGGGCAGAAAAACAATGGGTGTACCATCTTTCCAATTAAAGAATCGTACAATGCCTTTATAAATGGCCCTTGCCGATAGGCGACGGAATTCTGCGTTTTTTAAATCAGTAGCATCGGCCGGTGTATCATGAAACGCAAGCTCTATCAAGGTTCCGGGCATTACATCTAGGTTTCGTAATTCACCAAAATTGGCTTCTTTCACACCGCGGTCGGTCCATGCACTATTGTAATTGGCTCTTATATCGCTAATCAATTGCTTGTGAATACTATCTCTTAGTTGGGTACTACCTGTGGTAATATTGGGGCGGCCACTACCTAAACCGTTATAGCGGTAGGTTTCCGTACCACGGGCTGTGGCGTTGGCGGCATTGGTATGGAACGATACAAAAACGGCATTATTTATTTCACCAGTAACACCTTTATTGGCTTCCCATTCCGCATAAATTGGTCGCATATTTACATCGCCAAAACAGCCGGTATAGCCTTGGTATTTGGCAAAAATTACTGCTCCTTCCTCAAAACGAGGTTTACCGCTTCCGCTGGTGGCCACGGTAGGGTAGCCACATTCTGGCTGTGTACCAATACCACCACCAATACGAACCGCATCGGCAATGATGGCTTGGTTTTCCTGCGTGCTTTGGTTGCTGATAACTACGGAATTTGTACTGCCTGCAAAAAAGTAAAACCTGCCTAAGTACACCCATGTACTGCCATGCACCTCTTGGTTTACAGCAAAAGTAGTAGCGCCGCCAGCATGGTTTACGGTGTACTGAACATCGGTAGGGCGGTTGGTACCACTTACAAAATGTACACTTACCCAGTAATAACCATCCTGCGTTATGGTAGGCGTAAATGTAGCAGTAGCATTGGCCGTGGCGGATGAGGTGGCCACTCGGTAACCGCCGTTATAACCCGGCACAGAACCATCTACCCAGCTGCCCGTTTCCGTGTAGGCAGGTGAGCCGGCATCGTTGTTTACAATAAATTCCAGCGAGCTATTATCTCTTTCCCGTACGCTCCAAACGTTGGCGCCGGCATTGGCTAAATAGTTGAGCAAATAATAATTAATGGTTTCTATGGTGCCAAAATCTTCCACTACTTCGTTCGTGGTTCCTCGCTGTGTGGTAAAGGCAGTGGCGGTGGAACCACCAACATCGTAGCCATGACCGGGACTTAGCCAAACTGTTTTACCTGTAAGACCGCCTACTACACTGCCCTGTGCGTTAGTAGGGAAAAGGCGACTGCCCTGGTGGGGCGATGTGGCTGGAAACGCATCAAAATTGGGCGTAGGAGTATATGCCGGTTTTTGAATAGCAGGACCAAAATAATCGAGCGGCTTCCACTGTAGGGTGAGGGCTTCTCGTAAGTAAAATTGAATATTGGTA
>RDXK01000234.1 GCA_004292605.1 Bacteroidota bacterium | reverse complement strand
AGGTTTGCCGTATAAAGCTAGCGATTAAAAAAGGCTGCATCACCTAGCGTGATGCAGCCTTTACACAAAGGTTCTGTAAGTAACTATTTCTTAAACGTCATTCCTAAATTATACATTACAAATGCCCAAATATCTGTAGCTTCTTCTATTACTTTTGAAGTGGGTTTACCTGCACCGTGGCCGGCTTTTGCTTCTATTCTAATCAAGGCTGGCTTTTCGCAGGATTGTGAGGCTTGCAATTGTGCTGCAAACTTAAAACTATGGGCTGGTACTACCCTATCATCATGGTCGGCAGTGGTAACCATTGTAGCAGGATAACAATTGCCCGGCTTGATATTATGCAAGGGTGAGTAAGCAAATAAATTTTTAAAATCGGGTTCGTTTTTCTCGGCATTGCCATACTCTACCGCCCATGCCCAGCCAATGGTAAATTTGTGGTAACGCAGCATATCCATCACACCCACTTGTGGTATGGCCACAGCAAACAAATCGGGGCGTTGTGCCATACAAGCTCCTACCAGCAAACCACCGTTACTACCACCTCTAATGGCTAGCTTACTTGGCTGCGTATATTTTTCAGCTATTAAATATTCAGCTGCTGCTATAAAATCGTTAAATACATTTTGTTTGTTCAAAAGCATACCGCCTTTGTGCCAATCTTCACCGTACTCATTACCACCACGAAGATTTATCTGTGCATAAATGCCGCCTTGCTCTAGAAAAAATAAATTGCTTACGCTAAAACTGGGTGTAAGCGGAATATTAAAACCACCGTAACCGTACAGCATGGTTGGGTTTGTACCATTTAATTGTAACCCTTTTTTATAGGTAATAAACATGGGTACACGGGTACCATCTTTGGAAGGGAAAAACAGTTGTTTTGTCTCAAACAAATCTGGATTAAACTGTACATCTGGCTTCTTATAAAAGGTACTTACACCTGTTTCAATATTGTATTTGTAAATAGTGGCGGGTGTATTAAAGCTAGTGAACGTATAAAAAAATTCCTTATCCTCTTTTTTACCGCCAAAGCCACTGGCAGTACCCAAACCGGGCAGTTTAATTTCTCTTACCAATCTACCTTCCAAAGTATATTGGTACACCTTGGTGCTAGCATCCTGCAAGTAGCTGGCAAATAAATAGCCGCCACCGGTACTTACGCTTTGTAGTGCCTGTGCCCGTTCCGGAATAATGGTTTTCCATTGTTCTTTCGAGGGGGATTCTGGATTTACCAATACCACTTTAAAATTGGGGGCACCGTCGTTTGTTTTTAATAATACATTGTTGCCTACATTATCTATCACATCGGGTTCTGTAGCAAATCCTTCAATCATTACTTCAAAACCGCTGGCCGTATTGGCCGTTTTTTTATACAAAATTTCACCGCCGCTGGTACCTTCGCTAGCACTGATGAACAAAAAGGTTTCATCCTCACTTAAGCCTGCACCAAAATTGCGTAAAGGGTGCTTGGTATCTTCATAAATTAATTGATCGTCTGCCTGGCTGGTGCCAATTTTATGAAAATACACTTTCATGTATTCATTCTTCTTGCTAAGCTTAGTGGCATGATCCGCATCCGGGTATCTGCTATAATAAAAACCCTCATCGCCTTTCCAATTTAAACCCGTGAATTTCAAATAACTCAGCTTTTCTTTCAATACTTGCTTATTGGCTGTATTAATAATATAGGCTTCCTGCCAATCGCTCCCACTTTGTGCCACGGTGTAAGCTAAATATTTACCATTTTTTGAAAAACTAATGGCACCCAAGGAGGCCGTACCATCTGCTGAAAACTTATTGGGGTTCAAAAACTCTACCGCAGCAGCATTCAAGGCCGTTTGCTGGTATAGTACACTTTGGTTTTGTAAACCATTGTTTTTAAAAAAATAATAGAAAGAGCCGTGTTTACTGGGCGACCCTATTTTTGGGTAGTTCCACAATTGTGTTAGCCTTGCTTGAATATTTTTTCGGAAGGGAATTTTGGCCAAATACGCATCGGTAACCTTGTTTTGGGCGGTAACCCAAGCTTTAGTATCATCAGCGTTATCATCTTCTAGCCATCGGTATGGGTCGGCCACCTTTACACCAAAGTACGTATCTACCTCCGTTCCTTGCTTGGTTTCGGGGTATTGTATGGGTTGCTGTGCCAAAACTGCCCCTGCTGCTAACTGAGCTGTCATCATCCAAACTAATTTTTGCATGGTTTATGTACAATTTATGGCGGGTAAATTAGTATAATTCAATTAACGTTATACTAGTTTTTTGTAAGGGGCAAATCCTTATTTTTGGTGGCATATTTGCAAAGCAATGTGTAATTTTTACACAAATAAAACAGAACCGATTACATGGCTGATAAAGTTACTAAGATAGGTGTACTTACCTCCGGCGGCGATTCGCCGGGTATGAACGCAGCAGTACGTGCAGTAGTTAGAACAGGTTTATACCATAATTGTGAAATGTTTGGCATATTACGTGGCTATTCCGGCATGTACGAAGATGAAATAATACCCATGGATGGCCGTAGTGTGGCCAATATTATACAACGCGGTGGTACGATACTAAAAACAAGTCGCTGTAAGGAGTTTATGACTGCCGAAGGCCGAGCAATAGCCTACCAAAACCTGCAAAAACGTGGTATTAACGGCTTGGTGGTAATTGGTGGTGATGGCAGCTTTAAAGGAGCCCAAATATTTAGCAATGAGTACGATATTCCTTGTATTGGCCTACCAGGCACCATAGATAAGGATATAGCAGGAACCGATTTTACCATCGGGTTCGATACGGCTGTGAATACGGCTGTAGAAGCCATAGACAAAATTAGAGATACGGCCGATGCTCACGACCGCCTATTTATAGTAGAAGTAATGGGTAGAGATGCTGGTTACATAGCCCTACATAGTGGTATAGCCACGGGTGCTGAGAATATTTTGATACCAGAATCGAAAACCAATATCGACGATTTAGTGCATACCCTTACCGAAAAAAGTAAGCGTAAAAAGCTGGTGAACTTAATAGTAGTAGCCGAAGGCGATGAATATGGTGGTGCCGAAAAAGTAAGCCAAGTAATTAAAGAACAAATGCCCACAGCCGATGTACGTGTGTGTATTTTAGGCCATATACAGCGTGGTGGTGCCCCTACTTGTTTGGATAGATTGATTGCTAGTAGAATGGGCTACTCCGCCGTGGAGTGTTTATTAAACGGTACACACAATGTAATGGTAGGCATAGTAAATAACCACATGCACTATACGCCGTTAGACCATGCAGTGAAGGAAAAACAAACTATTGACCCTGAATGGCTAAAAATTGTAAAGATTTTAGCCCGATAAAATTCCCCTAAAAACAAAGAAATGAGCACAAAAATTGAAAAGTATCTACACCAGGATATGGATAAAGATGCGGGTTTAGAACACGTATCGCACAAAACAAAAATAGTAGCTACTGTAGGGCCCGCTTGCGACCAGTACGATCAATTGCTAGAACTAGTAAAAGCCGGTGTAAACGTGTTTCGGTTAAACTTTTCGCATGGTTCGCACGAAGATAAGGCCACTATTATTCAACATATTAGAAAAATAAATAGTACCGAGCCTTACAATATTGCCATTTTGGGCGATTTACAAGGTCCAAAACTACGGGTGGGTGAAATAGAAAACAATGCTTTAAATGTGGTGCCTGGCGATATTCTTACGTTTACCAACGTGAAATGTGTGGGAACCATGGAGAAAATTTACGTAAGCTATCCGAACCTAGCTGGCGACGTGCAGATAGGCAATACCATTATGATAGATGATGGTAAGATAGAAGTAAAAGTGGTTCAAATTACCAAGGAAGGCGATGTAAAAGTGCAAGTTCAACTGGGCGGAATAATATCGGGTAAGAAGGGAATTAACCTACCCGATACTAAAATTTCCTTACCAGCCTTAACGGAAAAGGATTTGATTGACCTTCAATTCATCATAGAACAAAAGCTAGAATGGGTGGCCCTAAGTTTTGTAAGAAACGTAAAGGATATTCAGCAGCTACGTGGCATTTTGAACGAACATAAGAGCAAATCGAAAATCATTGCTAAAATAGAAATGCCATCTGCCCTAGAAAATATTAGAGATATAGTGGTGGAAAGTGATGGCATTATGGTAGCCCGAGGCGATTTGGGTGTGGAAGTACCTGTAGAAAAAGTACCGAATATTCAACGCGATTTAATACGCAAATGTATTCACCGTGCTAAACCCGTAATTGTGGCAACACAAATGATGGAAAGCATGATTGACCGTGTAAAACCCAACCGTAGCGAAATTACGGATGTGGCCAACGCCGTGCTAGAAGGTGCCGATGCTGTAATGCTTAGTGGCGAAACCGCCACAGGTAAACACCCTAAGCTGGTGATAGAAACCATGGTAAAAATTATCAAGGAAATGGAGAAAACAGAGTACCGCTATAACCGTGAGGAAGATTTGGTGCCACAGCCCCATTCTCCCTCTTTTTTAAGCGATGCCATTTGTTATAACTGCTGTAAACTAGCTAAGGATACCAATGCCAATGCTATTATAGGTATGACGGAAAGCGGCTACACCGGATTTATGCTGAGTAGTTACCGACCAAAAAGTCCGCTCTACATTTTTACAAAGGAAAGAAGTTTGGTAAACCAATTGAGTTTAAGTTGGGGTGTTAGGGCCTTTTTCTACGATGAAGAAAATAGCTTAGATGATATTATTGGCGATCAAATAGAAATTCTTAAAACCCGTGGTTTTATCAATGTGGGCGATGTAGTGGTAAACACAGGCAGCACCCCAGTAAAAGAACATTTGGCTACCAATGTGCTTAAAATAAGCAGAGTTGGGGCGTAGGTTTTATACAAGTATGATAAAATAGAAAAGGGCGAAAATTTTCGCCCTTTTCTATTTATTTTCCAAGCCTACTTGTGCTGCTGCTACTAATCTTCTTCGTCAAAATCATCGTCGGCTTCCTCTTCAAATAAATCCTCGTATTGCGTTACACTAGTAGCATCTAGCTCCTCTACAATTTCATAAATGGTATCGGTTTTTTTACGCCAAACCATTGTTTCATAATCATCGCTATGTTGGTTTAGCAAAACGGCTTTTTGGGTAACCAACAGTACTTCTACCAACTGTACATCGTTCCCTTTTGCTTCTTCAATTAAGTAAAATCCATCTGCCTGTAAATCGTTGAACGTAGCCATAGTGTTGTATTTTTTGTAAAGGTATTGTTCCTTGTTTGGGAAAGGTGATTTGTTTTGAAACTCGGCTGTTATAAAACGGTTATCTTTTTTTGAATTTCGATTGTAAACTAGCCAACGAATCGGTAAAACTCTCTGTAGGTGCAGCTTTTAGCTGGGCAGGTTTCTTGGCTTCCCTCGCTGCTTTGGCTGGCATTTCGGTAGCTTGTTTTATAGAAAGACTGATTCTTTTCCGAGCAATATCTACTTCCAATACTTTTACCTGCACTTTTTGGTTTAGGGTTAGGGCTTCCGCTGGGTCGGATATGTATTTATGCGATATTTCACTCACATGTACCAAACCATCTTGTTTCACACCCACATCTACAAAAGCACCAAAGCGAGTGATGTTGGTAACTACGCCGGGTACCACTAAACCCACCGATAAATCTTCTAATTTATACACGTTGGCATACTCAAACAATTCTAGTTCCGGTCTGGGATCCAGTCCTGGTTTTTTGAGTTCATTTAAAATATCTTGAATGGTAAGCATCCCTATTTCCGCAGTGCAATAAGCTTTGGGTTGTATGCTGGCAAGGGCTTTGCTATTACCAATTAATTCTGCCACGGGCAATTTTACATCGGCTGCCATTTGCTCTACTATTGGGTAGTGTTCGGGGTGTACAGCACTAGCATCAAGCGGTGTAGTTCCGTTGGGTATGCGAACAAAACCAGCACATTGCTCAAAGGCTTTGGCACCCAAACGAGGCACTTCTAGCAATTGTTTACGGCTGGCAAAAGCACCTATTTTCTTTCTGTATTGTACTATATTTTCTGCCGTACTAGCACCCAAACCACTTACATAACTTAGTAGTTGTTTACTGGCGGTATTAAGGTTTACTCCCACATTGTTTACACAGCTTTCCACGGTTTGGTCAAGCTTCTCCTTTAATCGAACTTGGTTAACATCGTGCTGGTATTGACCTACACCAATGCTTTTCGGGTCAATTTTTACCAACTCCGCCAACGGGTCAATTAATCGGCGGCCAATGCTAACAGCTCCCCTAACGGTAACGTCATGGTCGGGAAATTCTTGTCGTGCCACTTCACTAGCACTGTATACACTAGCGCCATCTTCATTCACTAAGAATATGGGGATGCCTAAGTTTAGTTTTTTGATGAACTGCTCTGTTTCCCGGCCTGCAGTGCCGTCTCCCACGGCCACGGCTTCTAGTGCGTATTGCTTCACCATACCACGTACGGTGGCTTCGGCTTGTGGCAGCCGCACCCCATCGTGTATAAAAATAACATCATGCGTAAGTAAGTCGCCCGTTTGGCTTAAACATACGGTTTTACAACCGGTACGGTAGCCCGGATCTATGGCTAGCAAACGCTTTCCACCCAATGGCGCCGACAGTAACAATTGTTTTAAATTTTCGGAAAAAACGGCAATCGCATCTTCATCGGCACGCAGTTTTAGTTGGTTTCTAAAATCGGTTTGCAAGCTGGGTTGCAAAAATCGTCGATAGCTATCCGTACAAGCTTTTTTTACAAATTCTGTGGCTGGTTGTAGCGGCTGTACAAATTTTTGCTCTATTAAATACAGGGCTTCTTCCTCGGCCGGGTGTATGGAAATACGTAAAAAACCTTCTAAAAACCCACGGAGAATGGCTAAAATTCTATGAGATGGAACGCTGGCTATACGTTCGCTAAAAGCAAAATAATCTTTGTATTTGGCTGCTTCCGCCTCCTTTTCTTCCATCACGGTGCTTTGCAATACGGCTTCTTTT
>RDXK01000233.1 GCA_004292605.1 Bacteroidota bacterium | reverse complement strand
ACTGCAGGCCAAAGAAATTTGTATAGATACTGAAACCACCAACGTAAATGCAAACGAGGCTGAGCTAGTAGGGGTAAGTTTTTGTGAGCAATCGGGCATCGCATGTTATATACCTTGTAGTACGGATAGACAGGAGGTTTTGCAGACTTTAGCACTGCTACAACCATTGTTTGATAAGCAAGATGTGTTATGGATTGGGCAAAATATTAAGTACGATTTACTAGTATTTAAATGGTATGGTGTACAATTGAAGGGCCATTTATACGATACTATGTTGGCTCATTATGTGGTAGAGCCGGAAGGCCGCCGCAGTATGGATTTATTAAGTGCCCAGTACCTTGGTTACCAGCCCATAAGTATTACCAGCCTTATAGGCAAAGGAAAGCAGCAAGGAAATATGCGGGATGTTCAGGTAGAAATAGTAAAAGATTATGCTGCCGAGGATGCCGATATTACTTTTCAATTAAAGCAAACGCTACACCCGTTAATAGCGGAAAAGCAGGTAGAAAAGGTGTTTGAGGAAGTGGAAAGTCCGCTAGTGAATGTACTTACCCATATGGAGTTTGAAGGTGTGCGGGTAGATGCCGAATTTTTGCAGCATTATAGCATACAGCTAAGTACAGAAATAGCAGAGGCAGAGCAAAAAGTATATGAAGCGGCGGGTGTACGATTTAATTTGGGCAGCCCCAAGCAACTAGGCGAAGTACTGTTTGAAAAACTAAAACTTGACCCCAAGGCTAAAAAAACTAAAACCGGTCAATACGCCACTGGTGAAGATGTGTTGTTAAAACTAAAGCATAACAATACTATAGTAGAAGATATACTTACCTATAGGCAGCTGAGTAAACTTCAGAGTACGTATGTAGATGCATTGCCCAAACTAATTAACCCTAAAACAGGCAGGGTACATACGAGTTACGCACAGGCCGTAGCCGTTACCGGACGACTGAGTAGCAATAACCCCAACCTGCAAAATATTCCTATACGTACCGATAAGGGCCGGGAAATACGCAAAGCATTTATAGCTCGAGATGAAAACCATGTGTTGCTAAGTGCAGATTACTCACAGATAGAACTACGTATAGTGGCGGCTATTTCTGGCGATGAAAATATGATAGCGGCATTTAAAAACGGGGAAGATATACATACCGCCACAGCGGCTAAAGTGTTTGGTGTGCCCTTAGCAGGGGTTACCAAGGAGCAGCGGTACAAAGCCAAGAGTGTAAACTTTGGTATTATATACGGTCAAGGTGCATTTGGCTTGGCCGATAATTTAGGTATTAGTAGAACGGAGGCCAAAACCATTATTGATAATTACAATGCACAGTTTACGGGCATTAGCAGCTATATGAGTAATACCATACAGTTTGCTAGGGCGCATGGCTATGTACAAACTTTAATGGGTAGAAAACGCTGGTTAAGAGATATTAATAGCAGCAATTTTACGGTACGTGGTTTTGCGGAACGAAATGCCATCAACAGTCCTATTCAAGGTACTGCGGCCGATATGATAAAGCTGGCAATGATTAAAATTCATGGTGCTATACAAGCCCAGGGTTTGCAAAGCAAAATGATATTGCAAGTACACGATGAATTGATTTTTGATACCTTACGTAGCGAGGAGACTGTGTTAAAGGAATTGATTTTAACACATATGCAAGCAGCATTAGCCCTACCCAACGATGTGCCCGTAATGGCCGAGGTAGGAAGCGGCGATAATTGGTTATCGGCACACTAACCCACGATTTCAATCATTGGAATACTAATTATGTAAAAAGGGTTTGGCGCTAGCGCCAAACCCTTTTTACATACAACGATATAACAGCGTTATTGCTTCAATACAGGCAGTGCTTTTTCTAGTACTTGGCCTTTATCATCTATAATATTTAGGTAATACATACCAGCGGTATAAGCACCCATAGGTAATACTAAACTATTATCGCCTTGTTGTGCTTGCAATACATTGCTAGCCATTAACTTACCTGTGTTATTAAATAACTGCCATTGAAGTTTTTTAGCCTCGTTAGTGGTAATAATAGCTTGTAAAGTTTGCTGCACAGGGTTGTTTACTAACTGTACAGCTATGGCTTTACTAGTTAGCACTACACTTACTGTACTAGAGTAAGAAATAGAACCATCTTTATCTACTTGCTGTAAGCGGTAAAATATTTTCCCTTTTAATTTTCTAGCATCGGTAAACTGATAGTTATTGGCCGCAGTAGAAGTTCCGTTAGCGGCTTTAGAAGCCACCGTACCTACGTTGGCAAACTGAGTACCATTTAAGCTGCTTTGAATTACAAAATGCTTGTTGTTTAACTCATTGCTAGTGCTCCATTGTAGCTGTGGAAAACCATTGGCTACATTAGCTGTGAAGGAAGCAAATTGTACGGGAAGACTAGTTGCAGTTACAGATGCGGCAAAGCCATTGTTGGTGCCTAACCAAAACACTGTGGTAGTACCGTCTGTGTTGAGTTTAAAAGCAGCATCGCCTGTGCCATTTGCGTTAGCCTTAAAACTGCCAATGGCATACAATGAATCTTCACCGCGAACATATGGAGCCGTTAAACTCGTCATTTCTATCAATCGCACCTTCGTGCCTGCGTTTACATTATTACCACCTGCCAATGCTAAATACTCCTTGTTACTAGGAGAGGCTTTTATATACCGCATACCACCAAAACCGTTACCTATCTGGCCCGTACCTGTACCGTCAATGGACGTGTATGCCACTGTAGCGGTGGTGCCAGAAATAGTAATTTTACGAGCGGGCATACCACCACCTTTTATCCATAAATCAGAATTTAAATCATTTGTTACTGGCTCTATGGCTCTGTTTGCCCATTGACCGCTGGTAGCAGCCGTTGCGATATTGATGGTTTTGTTTAACGCAAAGCTAGAACCATCGGGTGTGTTTAGTACGTAAATATTATAACTATTGGCTGGAGCAGGAGATGCTGCCATAGCGGAACCAGCAGCGTATAAGATAGTGTTACTACCTGTACCCGATAAACCAAAAGCATCGCCACAACGCTCCGTAACAGTAAAAGTAGCAGCCAAGGTAGGAGATGCAGTTTGGCTGGCCCAACGATAAATTCTGGCAGTGCCCGCCCCTAGTGATAATGAGATTCCATAAATAACTCCATCACTCGTGACACGAATTTTATTAAACTTAAACGACTCAGTACCTAAACCAGTTGTACTCAAAGTTCCCTCAGATGCACCTGTAGCAGGATTAATGATTACAATCCGGTCGTTCCTATTTGCCACTAACAAACGATCCGTAACGGGGTTGTAATCTAAACTGGTGCAATTATTGGTCTGTGCCTGACCCGTAGTTCCTTGAAACCACGTAAGTGGACCGTCGGCCAATACCTGCCACGATTGGGTAAGCGACTGGGCATTAGCACCTAATGTGCTAATCAAGAGAAACAAATAGAGTAAATTTTTTTTCATGTTGCAATTCGTTAAAGATTTCTAAAATTAACAACTTTTTTAGGAAACAAAACGAATTAACACATCTTTTTTAAAATTTTTACGAAGTGGCAGCTTCCCGTTGTAGCTTTTCAGTCTCTACCCATACAAATTGCATCAGCTCCGCAACATAGCCAGGCTCAAAGCTAAATTCTATACCAGCTGCTGTATATAACTCTGGCAAAGTTTTGGTACCGCCCAAGGCCAAAGCCTGTTTGTAATGCTGTAAAGCCCGCTCACCATTTTGCTGAAACTGCCGCCACATAGCTATAGCACCCAATTGGGCTATACCGTATTCGATATAATAAAAAGGTACTTCAAATAAATGAAGCTGCCGCTGCCAGCTATGAGCCAATAAATTTTCCAAACCCGTAGTATCAAGCTCGCTACTAGCAAACTCTGCCCTTATTTGCTGCCATGTAGCCATCCGTTCTTCTACGGAATGTGAAGGATGTGCGTACACCCAATGCTGAAACTTATCTATAATAGCTATCCACGGGAAAATAGTAATAACCCGTTCTAACTGATGCAGTTTTGCCTGTAATAGCTCGGTTTTATTGGTAAAAAATACATCCCAATGCTGCATACTAAATAGCTCCATAGCCATACTAGCCACTTCAGCCATTTCAGTAGGGTATTCCTTGAACGCTGTTAAGGCCAATGGATGAGCTAAAAATGAGTGAACGGCATGCCCACCTTCGTGTACCATGGTCACCACATCGTCCATAGTACCTGCTGCATTCATAAATATAAAGGGAGCACCTGTTTCCGCAAGCGGACAGTTGTAACCACCGGGTGCTTTACCAGTTCTACTTTCCAAATCGAACCTACCCATTTGCTGCATGGTTTGTAAACAATCGGCAAAAAATGGATCCAAGTTTTGTAAACAAGTCTTTGTTTTTCCTAATAAATCATCGGTATTGGTAAATGGTTTCAAGGGCTTTTTATCGGCTGGTATGGCTTCTAAATCCCAAGGCTTCAACACATCTAGCTGTAGTTCCTTTTTCTTTTCTGCATAAATATGATTTACCAGTGGTAGTACATGCTGTTTTACCCCTTCGTGAAACTTGGCACAATCCGCAGGGGTATAATCAAAACGGCCCATCTCCACAAACTTGTAAGGTGTGTAATGGCTATAGCCCGCATTGATGGCCACTTGATGACGTTTTTGAATTAGTTGCGTATATAAATCGTTTAACTCGGGAGCATTTTGTAATCTGCGTTCGTATATTTTTTTATAAACCTCTTCTCGCTTTTCTCGGTTAGGATTTTCTAAAAACTTAGCGGCTTGCTGTAACGTAAAAATCTGTCCGTCTACCTCCACCGTCATTTGTCCGGCAATAGCACCATATTGCTGTTGCAGTACACTTAGTTCGCTTTGTATAGCTACATTTTCCGCCCGAAACAGCGTGATGTTTTTTTCAATATTCCTAAGCATAGTAAAGTAGGTAGCTGTATCTAACTCCTTTACAAATGGACTGGCCATGAGTTTTTTATTCAGCTCATCGGCATATACTTGTACTTGTGGCTGTATATGTGTACAGAAATACTCAAAACGTTGTTGTAATTCGGTGTTGGCAGTATCGCAAGTCATGCGTATTTGTCGCCAGCAAGCATCTTCGCTAATTACTGCTTCTAATTCGCTTAGTTGGTTAAGCCAGTTTTCCAAATCGTGTTTCGAAGCTATGGGTGCTTTTTGCAAGGCATCGAAATAAGGACCAATATCTTCCCAAGTATTTACTTCAAAATTTTCTGGTAAATAACGGCGTTGTAGTTTTTGTATCATATCCCAATAATTGATATAAAAAAAGCACCTAAACGGGTTAAGTGCTTTTCAAAAAATTTGATTGAATAATTATTCAGCAGATTCTTTCTTTTTACGAGTAGCTTTTTTCTTTGGAGCTTCTTCTACTACCTCGGCAGCGGGTGCTTCCACCACTACATCGGCTGTAGCAGCTTCATCGGCCGGAGCTTCTAGCGTAAACTCTACCCCTATTTTTTTCAATATGCCAAACCAGCGTACCATTTTTTTCATATCGCTAGCGTATACACGCTCAAAATCCATGGCAGCAAATACTTTTCCAAAATAGGCTTTTACAGCAGCGGCATCTTTTTCAGCAGGTAGCGGCTCGGTACTAGCGTTCATGGCCACAAAAATTTCTACCAAGTTCACGTTCTCTCTTTCCGTATATACTTCAATGCTTTCCAAATGAGAAAAACTGTGAATACGAGACGATACAAATTTGGTAACACCATCTTCCAAACTACGCACAATAGCACCATCGGCCTTGCTGCCCACTAACTCATACAAACCGCCCATGCCGGTAATAGATATTATTCTGCCGTATTGCATTTAAATTTTTTTTAGAACGGCAAAATAAAGCCTTTTGCACCACATAACCTGCCTAGCCAGGCATTTTTACCGCTACCGTATTAGCACTGCCGTACCCTGCCGCTGTATAGGCACACCCGTAGCCGTAACACCCACGGCTTGCCAAACATAGGTGCCCGCCGGCTGTGCAAGGCCGTTAAAACTACCATCCCACCCACGCTGGTAATTGGTACCGTTACTTTCAAATATTACTTGGCCTAGCCTATTATACACCCTAAAACTTTGTAAACTTACCCCTACTGGTATGGGCCGTAAAACGCGGTTGGTTCCACGGGGCGAAAATGCGGTGGCCACATAAATTTCAGCATTACCATTAAATAATGTAAGACGTACAGTATCGGCCTCGGTACAGCCAAATTCATTGGTTACCAAAACACGGTATGTTCTTGATTGGGAAATAGTGGCTATGGTAGTAGCTTGGTTGGTATTTGATAGCTCTACACTGGGCTGCCAGGTATATTGCAAGTTAGCACCTGCACCAAGGGCTTGTAGGGTGACCGGACTGTTGAGCACCGTTAAAGTATCGGCCACTATTTGCGGAGCAATGGCTTGAATAAATACATTTTTTTCAGCGGTGGCCACACAGCCTTTGCTGGTAATAACCTGATATTGAAGCCTGTAATTATTGGTATTGGGCACAAAAAAGCTAGCGGTATTGGCGGTACTTATTAAGGCATTGTTTACCAGCCATCGCCTTGCTACGATTGTGTCGTTTTGTAGTACCGTACTATCCCTTAGTTGAGCTAAAGTGCGTATACATAGCTGAGCGGCTGCAAAATCTACCGCAGGCTTAGCAATTACTTGAATATTTTTTTGAATAGTATCGGTACAAAAGCCATTACTGCTTAGCAATACCAAACTTTGTAAGCCCGGTACGGTGGGTATAGCTGGTGGTGTAGCTGAATTGCTTACTAACACACCATTGTACTGCCAAGTGTAGCTGATGCCAGCACCCGTGGCGGGTGTAAACCGTATGGGTAAATTTATTTGCTCACAAACCGTATCGGCCAATAGTAAACTTGGTCGAGGCGATGCTAAAACCCTGGTGGGCGTGGGCATTACGGTAAATGTATCTGCACAATTTTCGGGTGTGGTAGCTATACATTGAATACGATAGTTTCCTAGTGTAGGTAATGGAATATTGGCTTGTAAACCAGTGGCCACAGCTGTACCATTCACCTGCCA
>RDXK01000232.1 GCA_004292605.1 Bacteroidota bacterium | reverse complement strand
TGAAGGCGAGGTACGCAGTCCTAAACAAATAACCTACAGTAAAGGAATCACGGTAAAAGATGCCATTTTATTGGCCAATGGCTTTACCGATAAGGCAACACCTACTAAAATTGAAATTGGGCGTAAATATCGTACCACCGATACTGCTATTTCCACAGAATACCGAATTGCTTATGCCATTAATGTAAGTACCACAAATGATTTGAACGCCTTAGATACTACCTTCCAATTACAGCCATTTGATATAATTTTTGTTCGTTCAAACCCCAATATAGGTAATACTGCCGCAGTAAGTTTACAAGGAGAATTCCAGTATCCCGGCAGATATATTATCACCACCAAAGGTGAAAAACTAACCCATATTATGGAACGAGCCGGAGGCATATCCACTTTTGGCGATATCCGGGGAGCAAGTTTATTACGTAGAAATACGCTAGGCTTGGATAGTTTATTACGTTCTACCGTAAAAAAACAACTAGCAAAAACAAAAGATACTATTATTCAAATCGGGAATAAGAATCAAGAATATGAAATAGTTGCCGTAAACATAAGTGCAGCTTTAGCTGATTCAAATTCCACTGAAAATATTGTTTTACAAGATGGTGATATTGTAATTATTCCCATGAAAAACCAAGTAGTAAAAGTAAGTGGCGAAGTGTTACAACCATCGCAATTGAGTTTTGTGGATAACAAAAAAATGTTACATTATATCAATAGAGCTGGTGGATTTTCACCGCAGGCCTATAAGAGTAAAGCATTTTTAGTAGGAGCCAATGGCAACGCAAAAACTATTAAGCGTTTTTTGTTTTTCAAATCGTATCCTACGGTAGAAGCAGGCGATGAGATTATCATACCCCAACTGCCCGATCGTTCTTCCAAGAAACTTTCCACGGGCGAAATTGTAGGTATCACCACCGCGGTAACTTCATTAGCTACTATTGTATTAGCATTAATTCGATTATAAATAACGTATGCAGGAAGCTCCTCAAGAACTATCAATCGCAGAGTTAGTGGATATTTTAAAAGTCCATTTTAATAGAATTATTGGTTATTGGAAGCTACTTTCAGTAATGGTAGTCGCCCTATTTGCAATTGGTTATCTGTATGCATTTTTTCAGCCTGTTCGCTATTCCGCAGTTACTACGTTTTCCATCGACGAGGAGCAAGCAGGCGGAGGTGGTTTAGCGGGTATTGCTGCACAGTTTGGGTTTGATGTGGGTAGTAGCGAGAACTCATTAGCCAAAGGCGATAACGTGTTGGCACTTTTTGGCAGTCAAAAAATTCTCGGAAATTTGATCTTGTCAAAGGCGCCTTTTAGCAATCTTTCTATTGCCGATGAAATCATAAAAGCCGAAAAAATTCAACCTAAGCGAATAAAGAGTTTTCCTTTTTTTAAAGTACATGATTCTTGGAAAAATACGGGGGATTTTAAGGATTCCGTGTACGCACAAATAATTGAACATTTAGGTAAGAAAATTCTATCGGCAACAAAAGCCGACAAAAAAATTGATATATACAATGTAGTGGCTACCACTCGTAATCCTGTACTTAGTAATGCACTTTCTACATTAGTGGTGCAGGAAGTGAGCAACTTTTACGTAGGATTAAAAACAGAAAAATCGGCTCAAACAGTAGCTATTTTACAAACCAAGGTTGATTCTGTACGGAATGTAATTCGGGCAAATATGGGTGGCCGAGCCGCTTTGCTAGATGCAAACTTAAATCCAGCCTTTCAGCAGCCATTAATTGCTCCTAGGGAAAAAGAGTTAGAAATTAGTAGCTCTTCGCAAGCCCTAACCGAACTAGTGAAAAACTTGGAGCTGTCGAAGTACTTACTAGTAAAACAAACCCCTCTTTTACAAATCATTGATACGCCCAGGTACCCACTTAAAAAAGTGCGTATGGGTAGAATGCTAACCGGTGCTGGGTGCGTATTTCTTGGTATGTTTTTATTTTTAATTTATTACGCCGGTAAGCAAGTATTGGCACCAAAATCAAATTAATATATCTTCCATTATGTCAAAGTCTATTTTAATTACCGGCGGTGCCGGGTTTATTGGTTCCCATGTGGTTCGGTTATTTGTAACCAAGTATCCGCAATATACCATCGTAAATTTAGATGCATTAACCTACGCAGGTAACCTAGAAAATTTACGCGATGTAGAAAAAGCACCTAACTATCGCTTTGAAAAAGTAAATATTTTAGATGCTGATGCCATAGAGCAAGTTTTTGAAAAACACGGCATTACAGATGTGATTCATCTTGCTGCAGAAAGTCATGTAGATAGAAGCATACATTCCCCGCTCGATTTTGTATACACTAACATTATTGGTACTGTCAACCTGCTTAATACAGCAAAAAATCGCTGGAAGGGTAACTACGGCCATCACCGCTTTCACCACGTTTCTACCGATGAAGTTTTTGGCTCGTTGGGTGCTGAAGGTTTCTTTACGGAAACTACGCCTTACGCTCCCAATTCACCCTATTCCGCCTCTAAGGCAGGTTCAGATCATTTTGTGAGGGCTTATGGCGAAACTTACGGCTTGGGCTATGTACTTACCAACTGTAGTAATAATTACGGCCCCAACCATTTTCCTGAAAAACTTATTCCATTATTTATTAATAACATTATCGAGCGTAAGCCATTGCCCGTTTATGGCGATGGAAAATATACACGTGATTGGTTATTTGTAATAGACCATGCTACAGCTATTGATACTGTGTTTCATAACGGTAAAAACCACGATAGCTACAATGTGGGTGGATTTAATGAGTGGCAAAACATTGATTTAGTAAAACTACTTTGCAGCATCATGGATAAAAAACTGAACCGTGCTGAAGGTGAAAGTGCCCAATTAATTACCTATGTAAAAGATAGGCCAGGACACGATTTACGCTATGCCATAGATGCTTCAAAAATTAATATGGAATTGGGCTGGTCGCCATCCGTAACTTTTGAGCAAGGATTGGAAATTACCATCGATTGGTTTTTGAACAATTCTGAATGGTTAGCCAATGTTACCTCAGGTAATTACCAACAATATTACCAAAAACAATACGCCCAATAGTATGCGAGTAGAAAAGACGCCCCTGAGAGATTGTTATATTATTTACGACACGGTATTTGCCGATAACCGTGGATATTTTTTCGAGAGTTTTAACCAAGCCAAGTTTAGCGAACTTACAGGTATTGGCACCCCATTTATTCAGGATAATCAATCAAAATCATCCTACGGTGTGCTCCGTGGTCTTCACATGCAATTGGGCAATGCAGCACAAGCCAAACTTGTACGAGTACTAGAGGGTAAAGTACTAGATGTAGCGGTAGATTTACGGAAAGGCTCTCCCACTTTTGGTAAGCATTTTTCAGTGGAATTATCTGCCGATAACAATACACAGTTTTACGTACCAAGGGGTTTTGCCCACGGCTTTTCTGTGTTAAGCGAAACCGCCACGTTTTTTTATAAATGCGATAATTTATATAACAAAGCGGCCGAGTACGGTATTATGTACAATGATGCTGATTTGAATATCGACTGGCAGCTGCCCGCCGAAGCCATTCAATTGAGCGAGAAAGACAAATCGTTATTTTCATTACAAGAATTTATAGCCAACCCAGCAGTGGGTTATTAAAAGTACAATTATGAAAGGTATAGTTTTAGCCGGTGGTTCAGGTACACGTTTGTACCCCATCACCAAAGGTATTAGCAAGCAAATAATGCCCGTGTACGATAAGCCCATGATTTATTACCCGCTTTCCATACTTATGTTGGCAGGTATTCGGGAAATTTTAATCATCACTACACCAGAAGATAGTGCTCAGTTTCAGCGTTTGCTAGGAACCGGAGAAAACATAGGCTGTAAATTTTCTTATGCCGTACAGCATGTGCCAAACGGACTAGCACAAGCATTTGTAATAGGTGAGGAGTTTATTGGTACCGATAAAGTAGCCTTGATTTTGGGCGACAATATTTTTCACGGGGCAGGATTTAGCAAGCTAGTGCAAAGCTTTAACGATGTAGATGGTGCAGCTGTATTTGCATACGAAGTGCACGACCCTGAACGCTATGGTGTGGTAGAATTTGACGAGAATGGTAAAGCCATTTCATTGGAAGAAAAGCCTACACAACCAAAATCGAACTACGCCGTACCGGGTTTATATTTTTACGATAACTCCGTAGTAGAAATTGCCAAAAACATTCCGCCAAGTGCAAGAGGCGAATATGAAATTACCGATGTAAACAAAGTTTACCTGCAAAATGGCACCTTACAAGTAGGTGTTATGAACCGTGGAGTAGCCTGGTTAGATACAGGAACTTTTGATAGTTTATCCGATGCCTGCGAGTTTGTTCGAGTAATTGAAAAAAGGCAAGCACAAAAAGTGGGCTGTATAGAGGAAGTAGCTTATCGCATGGGCTTTATAAACCGTGAACAGCTAATGGTTTTGGCCAATGAATACAAGAAAAGTGGCTACGGAGCCTATTTGGCAAATTTGAAATAAGTTTTAACGTTTTTTTAATAATTGCGAAGGCCTCTGCGATGTTGAATCATTTCAGGGGCTTTTTTATTCTACCTTTATACAAAAGAAATACCATTGTTAAAGATGTTTTAATTTTTGCCGATTATTATCAAACAAAACAGCTGACTGTTACTGTAAAAAATTTTTGCTAAAAAAACTAGTTACAACTAAGTTGAAAAAACAATGTTATTAATATCATGAACGCATTTACCATAAAGGATTTGGAGAATTTAACGGGCATAAAAGCCCATACTATCCGTATTTGGGAGCAGCGTTATACTTTTCTAAAGCCGCAGCGAACAGACACCAACATTAGGTACTACAGCAACGATGAATTGAAAATGATTTTGAACATCGCTTTGCTAAACAAGTATGGATTTAAGATTTCTCATATCGATCGCATGTCGGCCGATGAAATCAAGCAAAAAACTTTCTCGCTAGTAAATTCTCAAGCACAGCAGGAAAGAGTTATCAATGAATTGATTCAATACATGATTGATCTAAATCTTGATCAATTTGAAGTGGTGTTGGACAATTATATTTCCATAAAAGGTGTGGAACGCACCATTATCAATATCATATTTCCTTTCATGGAGCGGATTGGTATTTTGTGGATCACCAACCATATCAATCCTGCACAGGAGCATTTGGTTACCAATATCATCCGTCAAAAGCTAATTGTAGGTATTGAAAGTGCCAACCCTCATATCCGTTTGGAGCGTACAGCCATGTTGTTCTTACCAGAGGGTGAACACCATGAGTTAGGATTGTTATTCATGTATTTTCTATTGAAAACACGTGGTATTCAAGTGCTTTACTTGGGTGCAAGCGTGCCAATGGCCGATTTACAATACATTGTTCAGTTGAAAAAGCCCAACGCCATCTATACACACTTGTCTAGCGTGGCCAGCAATTTTAACTTAGAGAAATTTCTAAACGCCGTAGGTGCTCGCTTCTCTGGAACAAATGTGGTGATTAGCGGACAAATAATAAAAACTTACAAAAAGGCATTACCCGATAATGTACACGTTAAAAAAACGCTACAGGAAGTGCTGGAAACTATTACGGTACTGTAACAAAATATCAAGTAAAGTATTGATTACCAACCCATTACAAGGTTGGTTTTTTTATGCCCCCAACTGTTCGAAGGAAGGTAGATGTTAAAAAAATCTTGTTTTACGATTATTGTATAAAAGTTAAACAATTTTTTGCGTTGGTATCAATTATTGTGTTTAACTTAGCTGCATAACATTTTAAACAAACAACGTTATGACTACCGTTGACTTCAACCAAATCTTGTCTAACAACGCTGAGTTTCTTAAGCCCTTTGCTGTTACACTTACACGTGATGTAGAAACAGCAAAAGATTTGTACCAAGAAACATTATACAGAGCTTTGGCTAACAAAGAGAAATATAATGTAGGTACTAACATCAAGGCTTGGTTATACACCATTATGCGAAATATTTTTATCAACAATTATCGCAGAAAGGCTAAACAAAATACTATATTTGATCATACTCCGAACGACTTTTTGATTGACAACAATCAGCAAGTTACCACTAATGAGGCAATTAGTGGTTTAAACATGAAGGAAGTAAACGCCGCTATAAAAAGTTTACCCGATATTTTTAGGAATCCTTTTTTACTGTACTACGATGGTTATAAATACCATGAAATTGCAGATATTTTAGGAGAGCCATTGGGAACTATTAAAAGCAGAATTCACTTTGCCAGAAAATTGTTGAAAGCTCAAATTGAGCGTTATTAAATAAAAAAGAACACGTTGCCTACTCAAATACTCATCATAGGTAGCGGTTTTTCAGGACTATCAGCAGCCTGCTTTTTACAAAAGCGTGGCTACCAAGTTACAGTGCTTGAAAAGCATGCTATTCCGGGCGGCCGTGCACGCCAACTTTCTGCCGAAGGTTTCACTTTCGATATGGGGCCAAGCTGGTATTGGATGCCCGATGTATTTGACACCTTTTTTGGAAAGTTCGGCAAAAAAGTTTCCGATTATTATCATTTGCATCGTCTTGACCCCTCTTACAAAGTAGTTTGGCAGGATGGTACTAGCAGCAATATACCGGCGAACTATACGGAGTTGCAGGCATTTTTTGAATCAAAAGAAAGTGGCGCCGGCCAGCAGCTAGATGCTTTTATGCAGGAAGCGGCCTACAAATACAAAGTAGGCATACAAAAATTGGTTTACAAACCCGGCCAATCCATCACAGAATTTATTGATCTAGATCTTATCAAAGGGCTTTTCCGTTTAGATGTTTTTGCCAATATGAAAGTGCATGTAAGTAAATACTTTCAGCATCCGCATTTGCAGCAACTGATGGAGTTTCCCGTTTTATTTTTGGGAGCCTTACCCGAGAAAACACCCGCATTATACAGTTTAATGAACTATGCCGATATGGTGGGCGGCACCTGGTTTCCGCAGGGTGGTATGTATAAAATTGTGGAAGGTATGTACACACTAGCTCAAGAGCTGGGTGTACAGTTTCAGTTGGGGGCAAACGTAACGGAGATCGTGGTAAATAACGGTGTTGCAAGCCAAGTAAAATATACCCAAAACGGTGAAAGC
>RDXK01000231.1 GCA_004292605.1 Bacteroidota bacterium | reverse complement strand
TATACCCCGATACAAACGAAGCGAAATCGGCAGTAGTAGATACATATAAAAAATAATTATCAACTGTACCTAATGCAGATGCTACCCAGTTTGCTGTAAAACTTGTACCAGATACATTGGTTGCGGCTGTAGCGGTAGGCACCACCATGGCATAACTTTCCACCCAATTACTTGTATTGCCAGTCAATGCTGCATTTATTATCACTGCATTGTTTGCATTAGTACTTAAATCTGTTACTGATGTAGCGCCTACATTGTTACCGCTTGCGGCACCAGTATTAAAATTGTAGTACGTTATTAAATTCGGTGTACTAGGTGGAATACTACTTATCATATCTGCATAAACTTCACTAGAAGAACGAACAGTATTAAAAATTCTCACCTCATCTAGGCTTCCTTTTAAGTAAAAGCTAGCATCAGCTCTTCGGCCTAAATTGATAGCATTATTATTGTTAGTAATAGCCGTGGACAAAGGGTTAGCTCCATTATTAGTTAATACTACTTCTACGCCATTTATATACATCTTAGCAAGCGAAAGAGAAGGGGCGTAAACGCAAGCAATATGTTGCCAACGCCCAGGTGTAAGTACATTTGTAGCATCTAAAAAAACACCTGTTGTAGGAATAAAACGCAAACTATTTACGCCTATACTGCTAGTATGCAACTCCATTATTTCAAAGCCCTTACTGCTTAAAAACTGTAAATCATTTGCATTGGTCGGATTCCATAATAGCCATGTTTCAAAAGTAAATTTCGAAAAATTATAGGCCGATGCATTGGGTACATTTATGTAATCATTTACACCATCTAAATTAAGAGCATTTCCTTGGGCTGATAATGTTGTAAAGTTTACACACAATATCATCGAAACAAGTAAAAGTAAATATCTCATGAACGCAGCGTTTGGTAAGGAAAGTTCCTAAGTTCCTTGGTTGTTGCGTAATCGAATATGGCGAATATAGAAATTAGGTGGGTAAACAGCAGTTTCGGGGTGGTTAAAAACCAACTGTTATGTTCCTGAAAAAAATCCAAGTACTACACGCACTACCCCTGAATTATCTTCAGCCTTTCCATAAGCATCGGAAAAAAACTTTTGCCTATCGGCAATTCCTTGTTTAGCACCGAAACCATATCGGCGTCAAAACCCTTTAAATGCCGCAGGTTAATAACGTAGGAACGGTGCACACGTAAAAAATATTCGGGCAATAAATCCAACAGTGTTTTTAAGGTGGTTTTTAATGCATAACCAGCGGAAGCGGTAAATAAATTACAGTAATTATCGTTGGCTTCTACGTACACCAAATCATCTAATATTATTTTTACAAACTTGCTCTTGTGTTTTATAAAAACGGCATTGTTTATAAGCACAGTATCATCGCCGGCAGGTAGTTCCTCCTTTGACTTTTGGCGACCATAATGCATTAAAGCAGTTTCAATTACGGCATATAAATCTTCCTCGCTAAATGGCTTTATTAAATACGCATAAGGCAAGGCTTTTTTTGCCGTGTCGATGGTGTTTTTATCGCTATGACTGGTTGCAAACACAAAAGGTATCTGGTAATTCTGGCGAATATAATTACCTACATCAATCCCATTTTTTGCACCTTTTAAAGTAATATCCACCAGTACAATATCGGGCAGCGAACTGTGTAGTGCCTCAATAGCTTCTGAATAATTAATGCAAACACCGCAAACCTCATAACCTAATTTCTGCAGGCATTCCTGCATATAGTCGGCAATAATTAGCTCATCTTCTACCAAAAGAACCTGAATTTTTTTACTCATAAAACAATTGCCTATTTATGATTTGAGGTGAAATATATCGACCCCTAAACCTATCACAATATTCTGTAGAACAATTTGTGTATCTACATTGGAAAGTTAGTAGCCGTATTACTACCTGATGTGTTTACTTGCCAATTCTGCTCTTAAGGAACGGATGAATGTTTGTTGATGCGGCAAAACTGAGGGTGAATTTTGCTGTAGAACCGGATAACCTGCGTGATTGTAACCAGTCACTACCTTATAACGTTCCTGAGTACTTTCCAAGCCCCTACTTTCTAACAATATTCGTTGATTCAATCGCTTTAGTAGCTGCTTCTTTACGTCCAACAATACATTAGTCCGCCTTAGAAACAATATAAATAGACGACGCATTATGCAAGAATTTTAAACCACAAGTAAAGCTAGCCATCCGTATAATTAGCTAGTTATTTTAGTGGGCAAACAACCGAATTTGGTGGGTGAACATATACTATTAATGGCACTCTTGGTACGCTGAGCATGGGCACTACTATCGCTACTCAAACAACCGGAACAAGAAAAATATGTGTTATACAATCGATGGTTGGCGGTGAAGATGTAGGTACTGGATTATTGGTTACTAAGTGTACACGCCGGGGAGTACTATTGTAAAAAAATAAACATAAAAAAGGGCGAAACTATTGCCGTTTCGCCCCTATCGTAATTACATAAAACGATTGTGTTTTAAGCCATTTCCATATAACTTTCTACAGGTTCACATGTACAAATTAAATTTCTATCGCCATGTGTATTATTTACCCTTGCTACCGTAGGCCAAAACTTGTTTCCACGTACATAAGGCAGCGGAAAAGCAGCCTTTTCACGGCTGTAAGTATACTTCCAGTCATCGCCACAAATAATGGCTTGTGTATGCGGAGCGTTCTTCAACACATTATTAGCTTTATCGGCTTCACCAGCTTCTATTTCAGCTATCTCCTTGCGTATGGCAATCAAGGCATCACAAAACCTATCAAGCTCCGGCTTATCCTCGCTTTCAGTAGGCTCTATCATTATAGTACCTGCCACCGGAAAACTCATAGTAGGTGCATGAAAACCATAATCCATCAAACGTTTCGCCACATCTTCGGCTTCAATACCAGCGGTAACTTTTAAAGGACGTAAGTCTACAATAAATTCATGTGCACAAGTTCCGTTTTTGCCTGTATACAAAATATCAAAATGGCCTTGTAAACGTGCCTTCATATAGTTTGCATTCAGTATAGCGTACTCAGTAGCTAGTGTTACCCCTTTGCTACCCAGCATTCGAATATAAGCGTAACTAATAAGCAAAATACTGGCACTACCAAAAGGTGCAGCCGATACCGCTCCTACTTGTGTACCGTGTGTTACTTGGTGCTTGGGTAAGTGTGGAGCCAAATGCTTACGCACACAAATGGGCCCCATACCGGGGCCGCCACCGCCATGCGGTATGCTAAAGGTTTTGTGCAAGTTCAAATGGCAAACATCGGCACCTATGGCAGCCGGACTGGTTAGTCCTACTTGAGCATTCATATTAGCCCCATCCATATATACTTGGCCGCCATAAGCATGTACCAAATCGCAAATTTCCTTAACTGTTTCTTCAAATACACCAAATGTACTTGGGTAGGTAATCATCGTACCAGCTAATACATCAGCATATTGCTGGGCCTTCGCTTTAAAATCATCTACATCTATATAACCGTTTTCCAATGCTTTTACTACTACCACTTTCATACCAGCCATTACCGCCGATGCTGGGTTAGTACCATGTGCTGAAATGGGAATTAATACTACATTTCTATGGGCATCGTTATTGGCCAAATGATAGTTTCGTATAGTAAGTAAACCAGCATACTCACCCTGGGCACCGCTGTTGGGTTGTAAGCTACAAGCGTCAAATCCAGTAATTTCATTTAAGTATTGAGAAAGCTCATCTAATATCTGTTGGTAGCCCAACGTTTGGTTACTTGGTGCAAATGGATGTATACTGCTAAATCCTGGCCAGCTCAAAGGCATCATTTCTGTGGCTGCATTCAACTTCATGGTGCAGCTACCTAGCGATATCATGGAAGTATTCAAACTCAAATCCTTGTTCTCCAGATATTTGATATAACGCATCATTTGGCTTTCGCTGCGGTAACTATTGAATACAGGATTGGTAAGAAAACTACTAGTGCGTACCGCAAATGTGGGGATATGCTCCAAAGCCATTTCATCGGATACCTCAATACCCACGGTAGGTACATGATTGGCTTCTGCAAAAATGGAAACGATGTTTAAAACATCATTTACGGTTGTGGTTTCATCTAAAGAAATACCTACCGAGTTCTCGAAATATCGGAAGTTCACACCTTTAGTTTCAGCAATAGCCAAAACGTTGGCAATATTAGCTTTTACTACAATGGTGTCAAAAAATGTATCGCTGATTAATTCAAAGCCCTCTTCTTTTAAACTGGTGGCCAACACTTGTGTTAATGTAGCTACACGCTTGGCTATATTTTTCAATCCTTCTGGGCCGTGGTATACAGCATACATGGCTGCCATATTGCTCAGCAATGCTTGTGCCGTACAAATATTGGACGTGGCTTTTTCTCTTTTTATATGTTGTTCACGTGTTTGAAGGGCCATACGTAGTGCTCTATTACCCTGAGCATCTATACTTACACCAATAATTCTACCAGGTATAGCACGTTTAAATTCGTCGGTAGCACTAAAGAATGCAGCATGTGGGCCACCAAAGCCTAAAGGCACACCTAAACGCTGTGCACTACCCAAAGCTACATCAGCACCTAATTCGCCCGGAGGTGTCAGTAATGTTAGGGCCAGCAAATCTGTAGCCATAGCTACAAAAGCACCCACTGCGTGTACTTTTTCAATAAACTGCTTATAATCGCCAATGGCACCTACGTTATTTGGATACTGCACTAAGGCACCGAAAAACTCATTCGTAATTTTTGTACTAGCAAAGCCACCTACTATTATTTCTATACCCAATGGTTGTGCTCTCGTATTTAACACATCTAGTGTTTGCGGAAACACATGTGTGTCTACGAAAAACTTATGAGCAGTTACTTGTGGGCCCTTGTTTACTTGGCCATACATCATGGTCATGGCCTCTGCGGCCGCAGTGGCTTCGTCTAGCAAACTAGCATTGGCTATTGGCAACGCCGTTAAATCGCATACCATGGTTTGAAAATTCAATAAACTTTCCAACCTGCCTTGAGAAATTTCAGCTTGGTAAGGCGTGTACTGTGTGTACCATCCTGGATTCTCAAAAATATTACGCAAAATTACACTGGGTGTGTAGGTACCATAATACCCTTGTCCAATATAATTTTTATATACTTTATTTTTTGCAGCTACGCTATTTAAGTGCTGTAGTAAGTTGGCCTCACTCATAGCTGTAGGTAACTGTAATGCACTTTGCAATCGAATATTGCTGGGCACAGTATGATCGATTAAAGTGGCAAGGCTATCTTCCCCGATGGTAGATAACATAGCTTTTTCTGAACCTATGGTTCCAATATGGCGGGCTAAGAATTCCGACTGTTGTTGCTCGAATAATTGCATGGTATTGTGGCCTTTTTAGTGTGGCAAAATTACACGTATAGATAGTATAAACAGTTAAGTAAAGGCATTGTTTTGAACGGTTTCAAAATCACCTTTTACAGCATTGGTTTTTGCACTAGTTATAAACATTTCCCGCCTCAATTCTTCGCTTGTTTTGCTAGAACCATCATGGCTCCATCCAGGAGGCATAATTAAATATTTGAATTTTAGATGTAATGGGATGGGTTGCTTGATTGTATGCCACAAATCTATCCACTCGTGAAAAACTAGTTGGGCGGGTGTTTCCTTAGCTAACGGTTTAGTAAGACCAAACTGTATTGGCTCATACTTATGTGCAGGAAGCTCCTCTTGAAAAGTGCCAAAAAGCCTATCCCACACTATCAAAAACATACCCATATTTCTATCTAAATACAGCACGTTGCTGGCATGGTGCACACGGTGGTGGCTCGGTGTTACTAGTATATACTCTAGCACACCCATCTTCTTAACATAATTGGTATGTACCAAAATGCCCCAAATTTGTGTAGCGGAGTATATTAGTGCAATATCTAATGGATGAAAACCAGCTATTGCTAAGGGTATGAAGTAAATAAATCTGTAAACGGGTTGAAATACCGAAGAACGAAACCCAACCGTTAAATTGAATACAGGTGAACTATGATGCGTTACATGGGTAGCCCAGAAAAACCGAACTAAATGATCCAATCTATGGAGCCAATAATACATAAAGTCCTGAGCTATCAATAATAACAACCAATATAACCACGACTTCTCTGTAAAACTTACAATGTGAAGATTGAAAAAATATGTTAAGACCAACAAACTAACACTGCGAGTAAATATATCCAGTCCACTGTTTAGCAGCATTAAGTAGATATTCTGAACTGTATCTTTCCAGGTGTAATAACGTTTATGTTGCCAATGCGACGCAATTATCTCCGTAAGAATAATCACTGTGTATAAAGGAATAGAAAATAACAGAAGCCACTGCTCGTAAATTGCCAACATGAAAATAGTCTTTAAGAAATCTTATATTTTCGCAAAGAAATACTAAAAAATAGTGTTTTAACCATCTTGTGAAATTAGAAATACAAAATCTCCCGAACGATTGGCAAAAATGGGCAAAAGCGAATAAGAAACAACACCTACGTACACTTGAAAAATCAAATAACAGGAAAGTATTTGCTGCGTTGCCTCAGTTACATGATGCAGTTTTTGAAAAAGTTGACTGTCTTACCTGTGCCGGATGCTGTAAAAATTATTCACCTAGGTTTAAAGTGCCAGATATCAAACGTATTAGTAAGGTGTTAAAGATGAAGGAAAGCACCTTTATTGATACTTATTTGAATTTAGATAAGGACGGTGATTATGTGCTAAAAAGACAACCTTGTACATTTTTAGGTGCCGATAATATGTGTACTATTTATGAAGATAGGCCAAGCGATTGTAGAAGATTTCCGTATACCGATGAAGATGTTTTTGTAAAAAGAACACAGATATCCTTGAAAAACATCGAGTTCTGCCCTGCAGCATACCTAGTGGTGGAACAATTACAAACTTTAGTGCCAAAGTGATGTTCGTTGTAGCACAATACTATTTCAAACATTAACAACGGTTTTTTGGTCACAGTACCAATTTACGATCTCCCTCCCCCTTCTTCCATTCCTTTGTGTGTGTTTGTTTGTTTTCTGGGCAAAAAAAAAGCCCCGTAGATAAACTACGGGGCTGCTAATAAATATGGCGGCTACCTACTCTCCCACATGGTTGTGTAGTACCATCGGCCATAAGGGGCTT
>RDXK01000230.1 GCA_004292605.1 Bacteroidota bacterium | reverse complement strand
CTTTATATTGCCGACGATGGATCTGGTCAGGGTATTCAAAAATATTCCTTGGTAAATGGCACATGGGTAAGCAATGGCGTAGTGGCTGTTGCCACAGCACGTGCGGTAACAGGTAGGGTTTCTAACGGAAACGTAAATATCTTTGCAGCATCCGCTTCTAGTTTGGTTACTTTTACCGATAATAGCGGTTATAACGCCACCATTACTGGCACACCTACTACGTTAGCTACGGCTCCCAGCAATACTGCGTATAGAGGCGTTTCATTTACGCCAGAGGTTAATGTATTGCCCGTTCAAGTACAATCATTTAGCGGTAACAGTCGCCAAGGTAAAGCCTTGCTACAGTGGCAGGTAGCTAACGAAACTAATTTCAGTCACTACACTGTTGAAAAAAGTATCAACGGTACCCAGTTTTCTAGTGTTGGTGCCGTAAAAGCTACAGGGGCTACCAGCTATGAGTTTAACGATGCTAGTTTGAAAGCGAGCCAATACTATCGCTTGAAATTGGTAGATAAGGATGGTAGTTTCCGTTACAGTTCCGTTGTTCTAGTTCGCAGTAGTGCAGGTAACACCAATTTACAAATAGTGCCTAACCCCGTAGCGAATGAAGCCGTGTTACAGCATAACACAGCTAAAAAAGGCGACAGGGTAAATATCGTAGCTGCTAATGGTTCGGTAGTAAAATCGGTAGTAGTAGCTGAAAATGCTGAGCAAACGAAGCTAACGGTTGAAGGGCTATCCAGCGGCAGGTACCAAGTAGTATACATCGCAGCTGATGGTACCCAAAAAGCTACCTCCCTTTTAAAACAGTAATCACTTCTCAAAATACAACAGAAAGCCTCCAAATTTTGGGGGCTTTTTTGTGCCTAGACAATAATGGTTAAAGGCGGAAATCTCCGAGTAACGACACTTCATTAAAAAAACATTAATAAGTAATGTTAAGCATGTGATGGCCACGTTAACAAGGTGTGCATTGCCTATTCCTAGTGGATGCCCAGCTATTTATGGACGGATTAGTGTCTATTTTTCCGTGTGCCGGTTAAGTTGAATACTCTGTAAAAGCCTTACTTTAATAGGTTTTGCTTTCATTTCTATTTTGATAGGTTGTTTATTTTGATATGTGAAAATTTGTATTGTAAATACGACAAACTACTATCCATAAAAGTTTTTTTTTAACTCATTCCTGCTAATACCCTCCACTTCTTTAATCGGTTTTTAATTGCGGCATCAAATTTTCTTTAATTTGGATTAAAATTCCCAATATGGGATAAAATCCAACATCCAAGTTAAGCCAACATTTTTTTGTTACACCTAAACTTGTTTGTATGCGTAAGATTGTATGGTTGGTAGCTTTTGTAGTGCTGTGTTACACCGGTTGGGCACAGTCCACTAGTAATTACACCTTTACCAATGAAGCCAATGGAAGTTTGTACGATTTAAACACCGGTTTTACCTCCATTTACGGCGGCGGAACCGATAGCTACACGGCCACTGTACGCAACATTGGGTTCGATTTTGTTTTTATGGGTACCGTGTACACACAGTTTTCCTGTAACCCTGATGGACAAATACGTTTGGGTAATGTACCCATTACTGGCCATACACAGGCTGCCGCATCTGGCGTGCCATATATCATTGCTAATAATATCAATGGCTTTTTAAGTTTTTCTGATGGTACTGTACGTAGCAGGGTATTTGGTACAGCACCTAACCGGGTTTTAGTAATAGAATGGCGAAACGTGCAACTAAGTAGTTCCGGTTCTGGCAGCAACACATCTACCTATCAGGCCGCACTGTTTGAAACTACTGGCGCTATTCGATTTATTTACGGAACTATGTTTTTAGCGGCATCGTCGGTACAAACCAATTCTATCGGATTTTCATCTTCCAATGTGGCGGGAACAGTGGCTTCCGTTAATACATTCACGTCGTCTCCTGCTTTTGTTACTAACAGTACTAGCTACTCTACAGTATCCATCAGCAATAATGCAGCCATCCCAGTATTGAATAGTACTACCGACGGTTCTCGCCGTGTATTTACGTTTACACCACCTGCCTCCGTAAATGCTGCTACTGCTGCCACTACACCCATCAATAACATTACGGTATCTAGCATGAGGATAAATTGGAACGATGCAAGTAATGAAGTAGGCTACGATATAAGACGTTCCACCGATAACATCAATTTTACCACCGTGGGCAGTGTGGCTGCCAATGCCACTAGCTTTACTGCAACCGATTTGCAACATTCTACCCAATACTTTTGGCAGGTGGTATCAAAAGGTGAAGGTACAACGGCTGTATTGTCTAGTGCGGCATACCAAGCCACCACAGCGGCACCAAGTTTTTCCGGCACAGTTACCGTACCCGGTACCTACACTAGCATTACGGCGGCAATAAATGCCATAGCCGCAGCAGGTTTATCTGGAGCTACCATTATTAACCTTGGAAGTACCTACGTGTCCAGTGCGGAGCCAAGTTTCCCCATTACTATACCGCTAATTCAAGGTAATTCTACCACCAATACACTTACTATACGGCCCGCTGCTACTGGTTTAACCATTGGTTCCACCACAGCCAATGCACCCACCATAAGTCTTAATGGATCTAGAAACGTAATTCTAGATGGTCGTGTAAACGGTACTGGCAGCACCGTTAGTTTAGTAATACGAAATACAAGTGGTTCTGGTGCGGCAGTTGTTTTTCAAAACGATGCTTGTAATAACACGGTTAGGTATGTAAGCCTAGCCACTAACAGCACAGCAAGCGCCTCTGCTGCATTGGTATTTGGAAGCACCACGGGTACTACAGGTAACGATAATAACTTAGTGGAGTATAATTTGTTTGGCGCTGCAGCCAGTGGCTACACTTGTATATACGCGTTAGGAAATACCACCGCTGCCCTAAACAATAGCGATAATACCATTAGCAATAATAATTTTGCTTCTTTTAGCGCCAATGCGGCCAATGCACAAACCCATGGCGTTTTTATAGAAGGCGGAAATACGGCTTTCACGATTTCCAGTAATTCATTTTATCAAACATCTTTAGCTACCTATACCACCGACAATGCCGGTATTATAGCCATACGTATTAATAATGTAAATGGCAATGGATTTGTAATAAGAGATAATTTTATTGGCGGTACCGCCGCCAATGCTGGTGGAAGTGCTTGGGCACAAACTGGCAATAGGATAACCAATTTTACCGGCATAAGTCTGGCTGTGGGCAGTACAACGCCAACAACAGTAGACGGCAATACCATTGCTAGAATAACCATTGCTACCAATACTACAACGCCCATTTACGGTATCCATTTAGTGTCTGGTAGTGCTACCATCGGTGGTACCGTGGGTAATCAAATTGGTGGAGCTTCTACCGCTGGTATTAGTGTTTCTACCAATTCTTCTACAGCCATTTTTGCCGCTATTTCTTCTGGTAGCACCAATGCGGTATCCGTTACTAATAATCGTATTTTGGGTATAAGTACCTCATCTACCACGGGTGCGGTGAGCTTGTTGGGTATTCAATTACGTGGTAATTCAGGTACCACCGTACAGCAAGTAACAGGCAATACTATTGGCAACTCTACCGCTACGCTACAAAATAGCACCAATGCCACTACAGTGGGTATTATAGTAGAACAAGAATTTTCATGGTATTCCGTTAGTTCTAATACGGTGCAGCATTTAGTAAGTACCAATACGGGCAATTCAGCTAGTATGATTGGTATTTCAGCAGCGGGTTCCAACAATACTATTTCTAGTAATATGGTGCGTTTATTGTCTGGTGCAAGTGCATCGACCGACCCTCAAGTGGTGGGAATCTTCTGCCGCAGGCAGTGGGATGGAGGCTCGTTTAGTGTTTCAGGAAATACTGTACATAGCTTACAACAAACCGTTGCTGCTGCCACTAACGCAAGCGTAGTAGGAATTCATTTCTCTGGTCAGTCGATTACTACAGGTACTATCTCCAAAAATTTTGTACACAGCTTAGTTACCGCTGCTACAGGTAATAGTACTACCTCTTATCTCCGTGGTATATCGTTGGTTTTAGGTTCGGCTACTATTGTGAACAATAAAATAAGGCTCGGTATTACGCCCGCTGGTGCATCATTAACCGTGGGTAGAATTATTCACGGAATACATTCGGCTAGTGTTTCATCAGGAACCACGGTATTTAATAATTCTGTATTCATTGGCGGTAGTAACGCTACGGGTACAGCCAATAGTAGTTGTTACTTTAAATCTTCCGCTACTTTAGACTCCGTTCGAAACAACATATTTGTAAACAATCGTTCTAATGCGGCGAGTGTTACCGCACTACATTATTGTATAATATCTAATAATGCAGATAATTTATTTGTATCCAATTCGTTGCTACACGGCACGGGTACAGGATTCCATGTGGCTAGCGTTTCGAATGGTTCTAGCAGCTTAAGCACACACGCGGCCTATTTGCAAGTATTTAGTAATGATGGTACTAGTGTTTTTTCGGCACCAGGTTTTGTGAACGCCACCGGCGATACCGCAGCGGTTGACTTACGCATAACGGGTACTACCCCTGTAGAAAGTGCTGGTATACCGCTTGCTGTAGTATCCGATGATTTTGAAGGTACATCCAGAGGTACTAGTGGTGGATTTATTGACCTTGGAGCAGATGAGGGAACCTTCACGTCGAACGATCTGTCGGCCCCTACCGTTTTAGTAACCCAACCCGCTAGTATGGTAGGTACCGCTGGTGTAACCATTACCGCTACCATTACCGATTTTACAGGCATTCCCACTACAGGAACTCTGGTACCTCGTTTGTACTATCGTCGTGCTACGCCAACGGTATCAGGTTTCTCATCTATCAGAGGAGTATTGGTATCAGGAACAAGTACCAGCAGTGTGTGGCGGTTTGAACTTAACTATGCATCCATACCCGGCGAAGCGGAGCCCGGTAATGGAATTCAATACTATATTGCCGTGCAAGATACCCGTAGTACACCTAATATGACTACCTTCCCCGCAGGGGCGTCTGGTATGACCAACGTAAACAATATAACCACCCCACCATCCCGCTTACTTCAATTTTCAGTTGTTGGCGGCTCTACTTGGCTAGGTACAGTAAATTCTCAGTGGCGAAATGCCAATAACTGGTCGGGCGGCGTAATACCCGATAGTACAGATGTAGCACAAATAACGAACTTTGCTGCCAACATGCCTGTATTGGCCGCTGGCGATACCATAAACGTGCGTACTTTATTAATGGATACGGGTAACGTGGTACTGAATGGCGCCTCGGTAATCGTTCGTCAAAACGTTGTGTCTAGAGGTTCTATAACGGTTAACAGTGGGACTTTTAGAGTGTTGGGTACAAGCGATAGCGGCATTCATCTTATTTCGCCCAATGCCGCTGTGGTGGTAAATGGAGGGTCGTTCACCATTGGCCAGGGAAACAATGAGAGCAATACTCGTCGTCTTTCAGTGCGTAACGGCGCTACCGTAACTATTGCGGATGGAACACTTACGGTGGAGGGAGCTGTAAATGTCAGCGGAGCTAACTTTCACCAAACTGGTGGTAACATAGTAATTGATGTTAAAGGCAGCACTGCTTCCACTAGTTCCGCAGGTTTAGAATTAGTGAACGGTAACTTCTCGTTTCAGTCGGGCAACATCACGTTTGTAGACCCAGCCAGCGGAACCATGTTTAGGTATAGCAATTCCCAACGTGTAGTTTGTGGCGCCAATCATACCTTTACTTTCGGCGATGGCGTATCCACCCAAGGTGGAAACTGGGAAGGATTTACCATAACAAATAATTCTATTGCCAACGAACCTGCCTTTATATTTAACCACGTTGTTGCCAACGGTAGAGGTGGCGTAAGCGGTGGACGCTTTTTAAACCAAGATGTTGATATTGCCATTGCAGGAAATTTCATCATCCAACCTAATTCAGTATTTACGCAAAATTCCAGAACCGTTTACTTCGGCGGTAACGTAGTAAACAACGGTCATTTTATATCTGGTACCATGGGTTCATGGTTACGATTTGAAGATATTAGAACTGGCGTTCGTCAACCTGTTGCAAGAACGCAACTAGTAAGTGGCACAGGTACATGGGCTAACGATCCTTGGTTTTTTAGAGGGCATATTACCATGTTACGCACCAATAATACCAGCGATTCTGGTGTGGTGTTTACTATTACAGATACGCTTTCATTTGTGGGTGGTTCTGGCGGAACTATTTATGTAGACAATGGAAAACTTACCATCCCTAACTTGAAGTTATCGCATGGCTGGGATAATACCGTATCGGTATGGAACCCGCATACACAATTGAATGTACGTAGCTTGACGGTACAATCGCCCAATGGGGCTGTCACCTTAGCTGGCGGTGGAAATGTTAATGTGTATAGATTATACCATCAGCAAGTGGGCAACGTAACAATGCAGCACACAGGTATATTAGTAATGAAGGCTACCGATTCTAGTATTGCACGATTTACGTATGCAGCGGGCACCATAACGGGAACAGTAGGTATAGAGGCTTTTGTAAAAGGTGGTAATAGCCAGCCTACTGGTGCTACACCAGCAGCACGTGGATTTAGATTTTTAGGTAATCCATTTGTAGCAGATTTACCTATAGCTGCTTTCATTGAGAATGAGTTAATTGACGTTACTGGCCCAGGCGGTTCCGCCAATGGGTTCACCCACAATCCTGCTCCGGGCGCTACTAACAGCCCTAGTGCTTTCTGGTACGATCCTACCCGTAACGGTGCCGGTGCCGGATTAGTAGATGCGGGTTGGGTGCCTTTTACGAGAGCTACAGGCGTGGCCGACGGAGTAAATCATAATTTGTGGAAAGCAGGGGAAGGAATAAGAATACTTTTCCGTGGTAGTCAAGGCCAAGGGTTGAATTATGTAATGGCTGACGCAAATACCCATTATACGGTAAACCCGGTTACCATCCAATTGGTGGGCAATATGGCCGTTGGACCTAGAAGCTTTACCTTACCAGCACCTGGGGCAGGCACGGTTAAGAATTGGAGTTTGGTAGGTAATCCTTATGCATCGCCCATTAATATTGGCCAGTTGTTGTTCAATAAGTATAATGGCGGTAGTGGTGGTATTGGTGCTACGGCCTACGTATACAATCCGAACAAGCAAAACACTACTCGGGGAGGTTATGATGCAATCGACATAAGCCAAAACGCTGCGTATATATTGCCTACCATGGGA
>RDXK01000229.1 GCA_004292605.1 Bacteroidota bacterium | reverse complement strand
GAGATATTGTTATTGGGAACGATGTTTGGATTGGCTACAAGGCCACTATTATGGCTGGTGTAAACATTGGCGATGGTGCCATAATTGCAGCAAATGCCACAGTGGTGAAGAACGTTGCTCCATACACCGTAGTGGGCGGGAACCCTGCCATTGAGATAAAAAGAAGATTTACGGACGATAAAATAAAGCATCTTCTCGAGCTGCAATGGTGGGATTGGCCACCCGAAAAGATTACCGAAAACCTAACCTATTTAACTGGCAGTAAGCCGTGATGACAAACAATAGTGAACCCATATCACGTGTGTTCTAGCCCTCCATCTCCAATTTTAGGTACTTAGCGGTATGGCTTTTTTTGTTTTTAATCAATTGTTCCGGCGTACCCTCAAACAAAATTTGTCCACCTCCGCTGCCACCTTCTGGGCCTAAATCTATTACATGATCGGCTACTTTTACCACATCTAAATTATGTTCTATTACTAGCACAGAATTGCCTCTGTCTACTAATTTATTCAACACATCTAACAGCATCCTTATATCCTGAAAATGCAGTCCTGTGGTAGGTTCATCTAAAATATAAAACGTTTTACCTGTATCTTTTTTCGCTAGCTCCGTAGCCAATTTCACTCGCTGTGCCTCGCCACCACTCAGGGTTACCGCACTTTGCCCCAAGGTAATATAACCCAAACCTACATCCTGCAAAACCTTGATTTTTCGGTATAAATAATTCACCGGCTGAAAAAATTCACAAGCATCATCTACACTCATATTCAAAACATCGCTAATGCTCTTACCCTTGTACCTAATTTCTAATGTTTCTCTATTGTATCGCTTGCCGTTGCACTTTTCGCAGGGTACATATACATCCGGCAAAAAATTCATTTCTATTACTCGCATACCACCACCCTCGCATGTTTCGCAGCGGCCACCTTTTACATTAAACGAAAATCTACCTGCACTATAACCTCTAATTTTTGCCTCGGGTACGGCTGCAAAAAGTGTTCTTATTTCCGTAAAAAAGCCGCAGTAAGTAGCGGGGTTACTTCTGGGTGTTCGGCCAATAGGACTTTGATCAATTTCTATTACTTTATCTATAAACTCAAGGCCTTCTATTGCCTTATACGGCATAGGAGCTTGCTTACTATTAAAGGCATGCTGCGATAATATTGGGTACAGAGTTTCATTGATAAGCGTACTCTTTCCGCTACCACTTACGCCACTTACCACAATCAATTTACCCAGTGGAAACTGTACCGATACATTCTTTAAATTATTACCTGTTACACCTTTTAACACCAAGGCATTACCGTTGCCTTTTCTTCGCTCGGTGGGTATAGCAATTTTCTCTTCGCCTGTTAAATATTTCGAAGTTCCTTTAGCACTTAACATCACTTCCTTTGGCGATCCAATGCTAACTATTTCACCACCAAATTTTCCTGCTTTGGGGCCAATATCTATCAGTACATCGGCCGCCATCATAATATCCTTATCATGCTCTACCACTAACACGGTATTGCCAATATCTCTCAAGTTTCGAAGTGCATTGATTAATCGTTGGTTATCTCGCTGGTGCAAACCTATACTTGGCTCATCTAATATATATGTTATTCCTTGCAATTGAGAACCTATTTGAGTGGCCAATCGTATTCGCTGACTCTCACCACCGCTCAACGTTTTGGTAGAGCGATTAAGTGATAAATAGGTTAAGCCTACATCCAACAAAAACTGTGTTCGTTCCGTAATTTCTTTGATGATATCCTTAGCAATCACTCGTTGCTTTTTGTTCAAATTAGTATCTAAAGAAAATATCCAAACGTACAACTCGTCTAAATTCAAATCACTTATTTCAGCTATATTTTTATTGGCCAATTTAAACCATAAACTCTCCTTTTTTAACCTGGCACCCTGGCAGCTGGGGCAAGTTTGCAATTGCATATATTTTTCTGCCCACTCCCTTACCGCATCGCTAGTACCACTACTAGTAAACCAACGCTTTATCATGGGCACCACACCTTCAAAATCGGTATTATATGTATTACTGCTAAGGGTTTCATCAAAATCTACAAACCCTATATCGCCGCCATTTTCATTGCCATGAAGCAATAAGTTAAGGGCTTTTTGCGGAAGTTCCATAATGGGAACGTTCAACTTAAACTTATACTGTTTGGCTAGTGCCTGAGCCTGCTTGTAAATACCAGCTTCCCTTGCTTCGCCCAATGGCGCTATACCACCTTCTTCCACTGTTTTCGAGGCATCGGGTATTACAGCAGCCATATCGATGGCATACACGGTTCCCAAACCTTTACACTGCGGGCAAGCACCGTAAGGCGAGTTAAAAGAAAATGCATTGGGCGAAGGTTCTTCATAACTCAACCCTGTATCGGCACACATCAGCGATTTCGAATACACTGCATCTGGCATGGCCTCATTGCCATCCTCTGGTTGTGGAGCAATAAATAGCAAATCTTTTCCCATTTTTAGCGCCTGCACCACGCTTTGGCTAATACGGGTTTTAAACTCCGGTGTAGCCACTAACCTATCTATCACTACCTCAATATCGTGTACCTTGTAACGGTCTACCTGCATTTTTTCTTTCAGATCTAACACTACCCCATCTACCCGAACTTTTACAAATCCTTTCTTGCGAATTTCTTCAAATAATTCTCTGTAATGCCCCTTTCTTCCACGAACCAGCGGAGCAAGAACGGTAATACGTTTACCAGCAAATTTCTCGTAGATATTGGCAACTATTTCCTCTTCACTAAACTTCACCATGGGTTTGCCCGTATTGTAGCTGTAAGCTTCGCCAATACGTGCATAAAGCAGTCGTAAAAAATCATATATCTCCGTCACAGTACCTACGGTGGAACGTGGGTTACGGTTGGTAGTTTTTTGTTCAATGGATATTACGGGTGAAAGTCCGGTTATTTTATCTACATCAGGCCGCTCCATATCGCCCATAAATTGGCGAGCATACGCACTAAAACTTTCCATATAGCGGCGCTGCCCCTCGTTGTAAATAGTATCGAACGCAAGGCTCGATTTTCCGCTACCGCTTACGCCAGTGAAAACCACCAATTTATTCTTAGGAATTTGAATATCAATATTTTTCAAATTGTGCTCACGTGCACCTACCACTTCAATAAATTCTACATTTTCCTGTGGTAAGGGTTGATTCTTTTGCATAGCCATAAATGTACAATAGGAACAGATGGCACACCCATTTGTTTAGAAAAACACTACAAATTAAACCTATCTCAAAAAAATATAAACTGCTCGAAACCCTTGTACAGCATATGTTTTAGCAATACTGTAAAAATAATTCGAAAAAAATATTTGTTTATTTCAAACAGTTCCATTTTATATTTGCCCCAGTTCTTTAAAGGAAACTTATCAAGAAAGGTTGAGGGAAAAGGCCCGAAGAAACCTTGGCAACCCTGTTACATACTCGTGTAATAGAAGGTGCCAACTCCTCCAGCAAGCGCTGGATAGATAAGCTAGAGTGATTTTGTTACAAACACTACTGAAAAGTAAATAATACAAACTCGTCTGGCTATCCCAAACGAGTTTTTTTGTGCCTTACCGCACCTACACTTGATTTGTTTTTTCTACGGAACAAATGTTTTACAATAAGAATCATCCAACTAAAAAACAACAATCAAGATGAGTCAATCAAATGCCACCCAAGTAATTCACAGTATTCCTGTATGCGAACTTACCGGAGCTGTATCCGTACCTATTTACCAAACAAGCACTTTTGTACAGGAAGCTCCCGGTGTACACAAAGGCTACGATTATGCACGAAGTAATAACCCTACCAGAGCGGCCTTAGAAAAAATAGCAGCACAATTAGAACACGGAGTTGCCGGGTTTGCGTTCGCTAGTGGATTAGCTGCTATAGATGCGGTGCTAAAATTATTAAAGGCAGGTGATGAAATACTTGCTGTAGATGACATTTACGGTGGTGCGTTCCGCCTATTTACCCATGTATATGAAAAATTTGGTATTACTGTTCAGTATGTAGATACTACCCGTATCGAAAACCTAGTAGATGCTATTTCTCCAAAAACAAAACTGATTTGGATAGAAACGCCTACTAATCCTACCTTAAAAATAACGGATATACAAGCCGTAGGTGTGTTAGCAAAAGCACACGATATATTGCTGTGTGTAGATAATACTTTTGCCACACCCATACTACAAGAGCCGCTATTGTTGGGGGCCGACTTAGTGGTGCATAGTGCCACCAAATACCTGGGTGGCCATAGCGACTTGATAGCCGGATTGGTGATAACAAAATCACAGGAACTGGCCGATCAAATTAAATTTATTCAAAATGCAAGTGGTGGTATTTTGGCACCCTTTGATAGCTGGTTAGTAATACGTGGCATAGAAACTTTACCGCTGCGTATAAAACAACATAGCGTGAATGCCCTACAATTAGCCGAGGCCTTGGAAAACCATCCTGCGGTAGATAAAGTATATTATCCCGGTTTACCGCACCATGTAAACCATGCCATAGCTAAAAAACAATTCTCTGGTTTTGGCGGCATCATTAGTTTCTCCTTAAAGAACGATACTGCGGAACAAGCCACGCATCTACTAAAAAACTTACGCTACTTTAAACTAGCCGAAAGTTTAGGTGGTGTAAAAAGTTTGGCCTGCCACCCTGCTAGTATGACACATAAAAGCATACCAAGAGAAAAGCGTTTGCAAACCGGTGTGCAGGATAGTTTGATAAGACTATCCGTAGGATTAGAAGAAGTGGAAGACCTTTGGAAAGACTTATTTGATGCACTAGAAATAGCCCACGAGCAAACTATTGCACAAATATGTAAAGCCCACTAAACACACTCACTATTTACTAAAACATAATACATCGAGTTAACTACGGTGATGGGCATTGCCATTGTTTTAAAAGACACCCAACACTGACTACCGACAGGTTCCTACTATTTCAAATTATAAAATATAATAATTATATGAGCCATTTACATTTCGACACACTACAATTACATGCCGGACAGCAACCAGATAAAGCCACCAATGCCCGTGCAGTACCTATTTACCAAACCACTTCCTATGTATTTAACGATGCTGCCCATGCGGCGAACTTGTTTGGTTTAAAAGCCTTTGGTAACATCTACACCCGACTAATGAACCCTACTACAGATGTGTTTGAGCAACGCATTGCAGCCCTTGAAGGTGGTGTAGCTGCGGTGGCTACTAGTAGTGGCCAAGCGGCACAGTTTACAGCCTTAAATAACATATTACAGGCAGGTGATAATTTCATTAGTACGTCGTTTTTATACGGCGGAACCTATAACCAATTCAAAGTAGCCTTCAAACGTTTGGGAATAGAAGCGAGATTTGCCAACGGCGACGATCCTGAAAGTTTTAGAAAATTGATAGACAGTAACACCAAAGCCTTATACGTGGAAACCATCGGTAACCCACAATTGAATATTCCCGACTTTGAGAAAATTGCAGCTATAGCCAAGGAGTTTGACTTACCATTGGTGGTAGACAATACATTTGGCGCTGGTGGTTACTTATTTAAACCTATTGCACACGGTGCCAACGTAGTAGTAGAAAGTGCTACCAAATGGATTGGCGGCCACGGAACTACCATTGGCGGTGTAATAGTAGATGGTGGAAATTACAATTGGGGCAATGGCAAATTCCCACAGTTTTCGGAACCTAGTGAGGGATATCATGGATTAAAATTTGCCGAAATATTTGGCGTAAATAATCCATTAGGTCTACCCAATATTGCCTTCGCTATTCGAGCACGTGTAGAGGGTTTGAGAGATTTTGGTGCTTCGCAAAGTCCGTTCAACGCCTTTCTTTTACTACAAGGGTTGGAAACATTGAGCTTGCGTGTACAGCGGCATGTAGATAATGCTTTAGCGCTAGCCAAATGGCTCGAAAAACATGAGGCTGTGGAATATGTTTGGTACCCCGGACTAGAAAGTAGTGCCTACCATACATTGGCAAAAAAATATTTAACCAATGGTTTTGGTGGTGTATTGCAAGTGGGCGTAAAAGGTGGTAAAGAAGTAGCTGAAAAGGTGATTGATAGTTTCGAATTAGTAAGCCATTTAGCAAATGTAGGCGATGCCAAAACATTGGCTATACACCCCGCTAGTACTACCCACGAACAATTGAACGAAGCAGAGCAAATAGCCGCTGGCGTACTGCCAAACCAAATTAGGGTAAGCGTGGGTATAGAGCATATAGAAGATATCAAAGCCGATTTTGAACAAGCATTCAAAAAGGCCTTAGCCTAAACAAGGTAGGCAGTTACTAGCCCGCTGCAGTAACTGCCTTTTTACTTTTGAAACAAAATGCATGCAATATAATATTTATACGTTTCCTAGTACTTTTATTACAGAACAAGGCCGGGAGCTGCACAACCTACAATTAGCGTATCACAGTTTTGGCCAATTAAATGCAGAAAAAAACAATGCCGTATGGGTATTTCATGCCCTTACAGCCAACAGTAATGCCACAGAATGGTGGGCTGGCTTGGTAGGCGAAGGCAAACTATTTTGTCCTTCCAAATACTTTATTATTTGTGTAAATATGTTGGGCAGTCCTTATGGAAGTACACAACCACTCTCCATTGATACTACCACGGGAAAGCCCTACTACCACAGTTTTCCATTATTTACCATTAACGATCTGGTACATGCCTACGATGCACTGCGGAAGTATTTAGGCATTGCCGCCATACATATAGGCATTGGTGGTAGCATGGGCGGACAGCAGCTTTTACAATGGGCGGTGAACGAACCTACTATTTTTGAACACATTATTCCAATAGCCACCAATACACGGCACAGTGCATGGGGCATAGCATTTAACAGCAGCCAACGCATGGCAATAGAAGCCGATGCAAGTTGGAATGAACAAAGGGATGATGCAGGACTTACCGGTATGCAAGTAGCACGAAGTATTGCACTACTATCGTACCGAAATTACAAAACCTACGGTAGTACGCAAGACGGTGTTTGGCCCAACAATACCGACCATACCAAGGAAGAGATTCTGTATCGGGCAGATACTTATCAGCGGTACCAAGGTAAAAAATTGGCTGCTAGGTTCAATGCGTTCAGTTATTATTTTTTGAGTAAAACCATGGATAGTCATGACGTTGCAAGAAATAAAAGTAGTATCCAAGCCGCTCTGGCACCCATAACGGCTAGGGCATTGGTGTTGGCCATTGAAGGCGATATTTTATTTCC
>RDXK01000041.1 GCA_004292605.1 Bacteroidota bacterium | reverse complement strand
TGGCTACTAATGCACTGTCTAATAATTTATGGCCAATGGCTGAGCCCGTTCAGCCACAGCGAGGCAGTATTTTGGTTACGGAACCTTTGCCAAACCTGCCGCTAAAGGGTTGCTTTCATTACCAAGAAGGCTACTACTATTTCAGAAACGTGGGCAATAGAATTTTATTAGGCGGTGCCAGAAACACCAGCTTTGCCACGGAGAATACCACTGACACGCAAGTGCATCCCACGATAGAAAGTGCCCTACATACTTTTTTGCAAGAACATTTTTTGGTGAAGGGTGAGGTTTCCATATCACATCAGTGGAGTGGTACCATGGGATTTACAGCCGGTAAAATGCCGGTATTGCATCAGCCGGTTAAGGGCCTGTTCCAAGCTTGTGGCTGTAATGGAATGGGAGTGGCATTAACGCCTATTTTAGCCAAGCAATGGGTGAATATTTTATAAATAGTTGTTATTTTACCCCATGAAAAATTGGATCAAATTCGGGACAGTTATTGGTGCAGTGGTGTTATTTGCTTGTAATGAAAATAAAGATGCCAACACCGATGCTGCTACTTCTACCACGGATGGTGCGGCCGCCGAACCCAAAAAGCTAAATTTTACGCTAATAAAAGTTTACCCACACGATACGGCAAACTATACCCAAGGGTTGCAATGGTATCATGGCAAACTATATGAAAGTACGGGCTTGGAAGGTTTTAGTAAAGTAGCCCAAATTAATGCAGCTACGGGAAAAGCAGTGCAGCAAACTAAGTTACCTTATACCGTTTTTGGCGAAGGCATCACGGTATTAAACAATAAAATTTACAACCTTACTTGGCAAAACAATGTGGTGTACGTGTACGATGCTACCACCTTGAAAAAAATACAAGAATTTAGCTGGCCTTATGAGGGCTGGGGCATTACCAACGATGGCACTAACCTAATTATTAGCACCGGAACCAATAATTTGTATGTAGTAAATCCTGCCAATTTTTCTATTCTAAAAACGGTGGGTGTGTATAACAATTATGGTCCTATTGCCAATTTGAACGAGCTGGAATGGGTGAACGGTTTTGTATGGGCCAACCAATACCAAACCAACAAAATTCATAAAATTGATATCAATTCAGGTAGGGTAGTTGCCTATTTAGATTTAGCAGGAATACGGGAACAAAACAACCTGCCGTATGCAAACGACGATGAGGAAAAAGGTAATTTTTTAAACGGTATAGCCTACGATAGTGCTAAGGGCAATTTTTGGCTTACCGGCAAACGCTGGCAAAACTATTTTGAAGTAAAGGTGGGTGAGTAGTACAAAAATTGTGTATACATGGTACTGCCAAAAGCCCTA
>RDXK01000228.1 GCA_004292605.1 Bacteroidota bacterium | reverse complement strand
TAGTCTTTAAACTCATAATATTTATTGGCCAGTATGTGCAGCCACCAGCATTGCTCAAAATAACGACCGTCAGGGTCTTTTTCAAGGGCTTCCAAACACAGTAGCTGACTTTCAAAGGCTTTGTTATAATCGTTCAATGCATTATAAACCACTACCATGGAAATATAATAATGTGCCGCCAAATAGTAGTTGGGTATGGCTTCTGCCTTTTTCACCAATTCTTGGTGGATGCTTATATTTTGTGCCCCGTATTTTATGGAATCTAGAATCGGTCGTTTTTCTAACCAATAATATTGCACCAATCTGTCGGATTCATCGCCATACGCATCCACTAGATTATTCAAGGAATCTAGCGAAGCCTTGTTTTTAATTACGTTGCCATAAATATGATACAGCTCATAGTACCTATCGGCACCGTTTAGTTTTAGAAACGAATCGATTGCAGGCAACTGGCCATAACCTTTTTGCAGCAGTAGTATTCCACCGATAACAAACAGTAAGGTAAGGATAGTTTTTGAACGCATACGAGTGTAAAAAAGCAGAAAATTTTGTTATACGAATATATTGTTTTTGGGCTATATAGGGAATCTAGATCAGCATAGAACTTCTGTCAAGAATCATTTTTGAAATGTATAAGTAATTGATATTGAATTATTTAATGCTCTGTAACCAATTGTAACGATTTTGAAACGCCAGTTTTTAGCTCCGCCGATTGGGTAAAGTTAATTTCATGGTACACCTGTGCAACGAAGTAAAATTTCTAAACCAACTTGTTTATGAGCGTTTTTAACCCTAAAAGTTTCCGTCAAAAAGCTGTGATACATGGTAAAGCCATTCCAAGTTTTTTTCTTGGATTATTGCTATTGCTAAGCTTTGTTCCTAGTTTTTCCCAAAACACCTTAAATAATGCCGGACTCAGTTCTGCCACACCCGCGGCATCGGCTTATAGTTTAAGAAGATTGAGCAGTAGTTACAGTGGCAGCGCCATTCAGGTGAGAAGAAGTAGCGATAACACCACACAGAACATTGGTTTTAGTGGGAACGATTTGGATACTGCTTCGCTAAAAACCTTTGTAGGTGTTGGCGACGGGTTTGTTACTATTTGGTACGATCAAAGTGGAAATGCACGGAATTTGACACAAATTATAACCGCTAGGCAGCCGAGCATTGTAAACAGTGGAAATATTTTTCGAAGAAATACTAAGCCTACCGTATATTTCGATAACGCCGATGATGGTATGGTGTTTACAGGTAATGAATATATTCCGGATATTTTAACTTCTGCGGACTTTTCTGTAAATGTCATTGCTGGCAGCAACGCCAATACTGTAGCTTTCCGAAGGGCGGTTCAGGGTTTCTCTAACTGGCTGGTGGGGCCTTATAACAATCAGCATGCTTGGTTTAATTCCGGCTGGAGCCATCAAATTAGTACCCCTTGGTCTACCACGAATAATGAGGTATTTACGGTATTGCAGCGTGATTTATATATTGGTGTTGAAAACTTGTCTTGGCGAAATGGTGTGTCACAATCCATTACGGGTACTCATGAGGGTAATCTGGGTTCTGTAAATTTAGGAACAGGTTTCAACGGTGTTGAGCCATTAGATGGTTTTATTAGCGAAGTAATTTCGTTTAATTCAGCCCTAAGTACCGTCGAGCGTTCCGCATTAGAGGCTAACCAAACCGCCTTTTATCCAACAACAGCAGTGAACAATGCACTTCACTTTGATGGTGTAGACGATTTTGTGAACTGCGGTACCTCCTCGTTATTAGATATTCGAAGCTCAATGACGGTTGAATTATGGATTCGGCCTACTACCAATATGGGTAATGGAAAGTGGGATAGATTAGTGCATAGAAACTTTGGTACAGGGTATTTTTTTGGCGGTAAAGCAGGTTCTACCAATGCGTTAGCCGTAGTTTTAAATAACAATATAAATTTAGTAGCTACACCCAATAACACAGTTACCGTAAACGAATGGCAGCATGTGGCGTTTGTGTTTGATGATGCTGCTAATACCGTAAAAATTTATCGCAACGGAATAGAAGTTGCCAGTGCCACCTATACCGGAGCAATGGCAGGTGGTAATTTTAATTGTACCCTAAGCGAAAACAGTGCGGAAGCTTTTGGCGGAGCCATGGATGAAGTACGTATTTGGAATGTAGCACGAACCCAAGCTCAATTACAGGCCAATATGGGTTCTTCTATTAGTGCCACCACCACTGGCTTAGTAGCTTATTATAATTTTAACCAAGGTAATCCGGGTGGTACCAATACTGGCCTTACTACTTTGGTGGATGCTACCAGCAACGCTATTAACGGAACGCTAAGTGGCTTTGCCCTAACTGGTGCTACTAGCAACTGGATTACCAGTACTGTATTTGGCACATTAAGTAACAATGCCGATTTAAGCAACCTGACCACCACTGCCGGAAACCTTACACCCAGTTTTGCTGCAGCTACCAGTGCCTACACAGCATCTGTAGCCAATGCTACGACCAGTGTTACAGTTACACCCACCCGTGCCGAAGCCAATGCTACCATACAAGTGCGGGTAAATGGAGGCAGCTATTCATCCATTACCAGCGGCAGTGCATCGGGTGCATTAGCACTTAACGTAGGTAGCAATACTATTGATATTTTGGTGACCGCTCAAAACGCTACCTCTACTAAAGTATACACCATTACTGTAATAAGGGCCGCTAGTACAAACGCCGATTTAAGTGCATTAACTACTACAGCGGGTAGCCTTACACCCAGTTTTGCTGCAGCTACCACTGCTTATACAGCATCTGTAGCCAATGCTACGACTAGTGTTACAGTAACACCCACTGTGGCAGATGCTACTGCCACTATGCAGGTACAGGTAAACGGGGGAGCTTTTACCTCGGTTACTAGCGGCAGTGCCTCGGGTAATTTAGCCCTTAATGTAGGCAGTAATACCATTAATATTACAGTTACGGCACAAGATGGCATCACCACAAAAACATATACTATTACGGTAACAAGAACGCCCATCGTTCCCACCATTAGTTCATTTTTGCCACTATCGGCTAAGCCTGGCGACGCTGTAACTATTACAGGCACAAACTTCAATAGTACAGTGGCCAATAACATCGTATTTTTTGGAGCTACAAGGGCTACAGTTACCGCTGCTACTGCTACCAGCGTTACTGCTACAGTGCCGTACGGTGCCAAGTTTGGCCCCATTGCTTTATTAAATTCCAATACAACACTGATGGCCCAAAGTGCGTTGAAATTTAACGCTACTTATAGTCCACCCAAGTCGAGTTTCGGTGCTAGCGATTTAACACCCCGTGTCGACATCAGTTCGGGTGCGTTAAGTTATCCGTACGATGTGTCTATGGCGGATATTGATGGTGATGGGAAATTAGATATAATAGTGGTGATAAGGGGCAGTTCACGAATCACAATTTTTAGAAATATTTCCAATACCGGAAGTTTAGCGGCTACAAGTTTTGCTGATAAAGTAGATTTTTTAGTGGGTACTGTACCTTATGCAGTAGCAGTAGCCGATTTAGATGGCGATGGAAAACAAGATATTGCGGTGGCCAACGCATCCAGCAATAATGTTAGTGTTTTACGTAATATATCATCTGCTGGCAATATATCGTTGGAAGCAGCGGTAAACTTTTCTGTAGGCAACGGTCCACAATCAATTGCCATTGGCGATATCGATGGTGATGGAAAACCCGACATTGTAACCGCCAATCATAGTGCACGGAACATTGCCATTCTACGAAATGTTGCTACCAGTGGTACTATTAATTCCAGCAGCTTTTTGGCAAGGGTAAATACCTCTCTTGGTTCCAGTAGCCGACCAACCTCAGTGGCCCTAGCTGATGTAGATATTGATGGGAAATTAGATATTATAGTAGCCAATTCGTTAGAACATAGCGTGGCCGTATTTCGTAATTTAACTTCTATTGGCACTATCGATGCTACTAGTTTAGCTACAAAGGTTGATCTTGCTACCGGAGAATTCCCTGCCTCTGTGGCTACGGCCGATATAGATGGCGACGGAAAACTAGATATTATAACAGCGAATGGATGGAGTAATTCTATCTCTGTGCATAGAAATATTAGCAGCAGTGGCAGTATTGCCGCTAGTAGCTTTAGCACACACGTGGAAATTGCGGCTGGTACTTCGCCTAAGGCACTTGCATTAGGCGATATAGATGGCGATGGTAAAGTAGATGTAGGTGTTGTAAATAATACATCCAATACCGTAACTATTTTTCGAAATCAAGCTACCAGCGGGACAATATCTACCTCCAGTTTTGCCGTAAGATTTCATGTTGCTTGCGGTTCAGAGCCGTTTGCTATTGCGATAGGCGATTTGGATAACGATGGTAGGCAGGATATAGCAGTGGCTAATAGCGATGAACATAATATTTCTATATATAAAAATGTTGCTAGCGATGCTAATTTACGTAGCCTTTTTTCATCAGTAGGTAACATTCTACCCACCTTTTCGGCTGCTACTACTAGCTATGCATTGCAGGTGGCTAGTACTACATCGTCCATTTCATTAGTAGCCGTTCGGGCCGATTCAGCTGCAACCATGCAAGTACGGATAAACGCAGGTTCGTACAGCGCTATTACAAGTGGCGTGCCTACGCAGCAGTTATCGTTAAATGTAGGAAACAACACTGTGGAAATTTTGGTTACCGCGGAAAACGGAAGCACAAAAACGTATACCGTTGCGGTAACAAGATTGGAGCCAGCACCCATTGTACAAGGCTTTACGCCTATGCACGCAAAACCGGGTGATGTAGTAACCATTACCGGATTAAATTTCAATACCACCGCCGCTAGCAACATTGTATTTTTTGGAGCTACAAGGGCTACAGTTACCGCTGCTACTGCTACCAGCGTTACTGCTACAGTACCGGTGGGAGCCACTTATGCACCCATTACTGTATTAAATACAACCAATAATTTGGCAGCCTATAGTTTAGCCAATTTTCATCCCATATATAGTCCAGCCAAAACAGATATTACAGCTAGCGATTTCTTACCCAAGCAAGATTTTTCAACAGGTGCAAACTCAAATCCTTATTCAGTAGCGATTGGTGATTTGGATGGCGATGGTAAACCCGACTTGGTAGTAGCGAACTATACTTCAAATTCTGTATCTGTGTTCCGTAATACATCTACTAATGGCAGTGTAGGTGCCAATAGTTTCGCCACCAAAGTAGATTTTGCAACAGGTAATGATCCCTATTCAGTAGCGATTGGCGATTTGGATGGCGATGGTAAACCCGATTTGGTGGTGACCAATCAAGGATCAGCAAGCGTTTCGGTATTCCGAAATACCAGTACTAGTGGCAGTATAGGTAGTGGTAGTTTTGCAGCTAAGGTAGATTTTGCAGCAGGTACAAATCCATTTTCATTGGCGATTGGCGACTTGGATGGTGATGGCAAACCCGATTTGGCGGTGGCTAATCGACTTTCAAATTCTGTTTCAGTATTACGCAATACCTGCGCTAGTGGTAATATGAGTGCTGGTAGTTTTGCGGCCAGAGTAAACTTTACATCAGGTAATGGTCCAATTTCATTAGCGATTGGCGACTTGGATGGTGATGGCAAACCCGAATTGGTGGTGGCTAATTCAAGCTCCTCCAGCGTTTCAGTATTCCGCAATACTAGTACCAGTGGTAGTATCGGTGCAGGTAGTTTTGCAGCCAAGGTAGATTTTGCAGCAGGTACAAATCCAATTTCAATAGCTATTGGCGATTTGGATTGGGATGGTAAAGCCGATTTGGCGGTGGCTAATCAAATATCCTCCAGCGTTTCAGTATTCCGAAATACCAGTACCAGTGGCAGTATTGGTGCGGGTAGTTTTGCAGCCAAGGTAGATTTGGCAACAGGTGATGGTCCACGATCAGTAGCTATTGGCGATTTGGATGGTGATAGCAAACCCGATTTGGCGGTGGCTAATTTGGTCTCATTAAGCGTTTCGGTATTTCGCAATACCGGTATTAATGGCAATATAATCACAAGCAGCTTTGCAGCCAAGGTAGATTTTGCAACAGGTGATGTTCCAATTTCAGTAGGCATTGGTGATTTGGATGGTGATGCCAAACCAGAACTCATTGTCGCGGCAAGTACAGGGTCAAATATTTCTGTTTTTAGAAATACCGATATTCCCACATGGACTGGTAATTCTTGGACGCCGACGGATCCTACCAGTACTTCCGATGCCGTTATTGCTCATAATAATACACCAGCCAGCTTTAGTAGTAGAGGTCTTATTATTGATACCGGATTTGCCTTAAACACCACTGCCATTACAGCCACGGTAAACGGCAATATTGTAAACAATGGTAACGGTATAGTAGGTACGGGAAATATAAATATCAATGCTAATTCCGCCCTAATGGGAGATACCATTAAATTTCCCGGAACCCTCAACTTAAGTTCCGGCGTACTTACCACCAATGGTCGTTTAGTATTAATGAGCGATGCTTCCGGTACGGGTAGAGTGGGAGCCATTACAGGTGGCAGCGTCAATGGTAATATCACCTTACAGCGTTATATGGCGGGTGGTAGCAGCCAAGCCAACGGTAGCACCCCTGCGGCCAGAGGTTTTAGGTTTTTTAGCCATCCATTTAGTACCACCCAAAGCATCAATGTCTTAACACATGGCAGTGGCATAGATGTTACCGGCCCCGGTGGTGCTAGCAATGGTTTTATAAACAACACTACGCCCGGTGCTACCAATAACCCAAGTGCATTTTGGTATAATGCTAGTGCAGTAGGTGCAGGCAGCGGTACTACCGATGTAGGTTGGATACCATTTACCCGCGGTAATGGCACCGCCGATGGTAGTAACCCCAACACATGGGGTAGAGGACAAGGCATACGAGTACTATTTAGAGGCGCCCGTGGTCAGGGATTAAATTACCAGCTTACCGAGCCCAGTACACATTACACAGCAAATGCCGCCACCGTACAGGTTACCGGTGCCATAAATACTGGTAACCAAAGCGTCAGTTTACCAGCCCCTGTGGTAGGCAATAGCAAAAGCTGGCATTTAGTAGGTAACCCATACCCGAGCCAGATAAATATTGGAGCTGTACTAAACCGAGCGTATAACAATGGTATCGGTGGACTAGCCAGTATAGCCTACGTATACAATCCGAACAAGCAAAACACTACTCGGGGAGGTTATGATGCAATCGACATAAGCCAAAACGCTGCGTATATATTGCCTACCATGGGA
>RDXK01000227.1 GCA_004292605.1 Bacteroidota bacterium | reverse complement strand
CAATACTTGCAGCGTTCCGGGTATTTCGAAACCAAGCATAGTGCTGCCCGTAAAAATATAATCGGCCGCCATATCGGCTATATTCCATTTATCTAAACTAGCACTATAGGTATAGCCCACACTTTCCAATGACTGCGGTGTTATGTGTGCCATTTTACTAATATCAGCTATCACCACGGGTACTTGGGCACCGCCTATATTTTGCACTGAAAAACTGGTTCTGCGTTTGTACTGAAATGGAGAATAGGGTAAGGTTTGAATAGCCGGAATAGCGGTATGAGTAGTACGCTGTGAATAACGCTTTACTAAATTTTTACATACAGGAATTTCAAATTCAGGATCTTCTGTCAAGGAAACACGTACGGTATCGCCAATACCATCTTCCAGCAGGGTACCAATGCCGGCGGCACTTTTTATACGGCCATCTTCGCCATCGCCTGCTTCCGTAACGCCTAAGTGTAAGGGATAACATTCGCCAAACTCCTGCTCCATTTGCTGTATCAGCAGTCGGTAAGCCTGCACCATCACTTGCGGGTTACTGGCTTTCATGCTCAACACTATATTATGAAAACTTTCATAGCGTGCAATGCGTAAAAACTCCATGGCACTTTCCACCATACCCATTGGTGTATCGCCGTAGCGACTCATAATTCTGTCGCTCAAACTACCATGATTGGTACCAATACGCATGGCAGTACCATGTTCCTTACAAATTTTAACCAAAGGGGTAAAACGTTCCTGAATACGTTCTATTTCCTCGGCATAATCGGCATCGGTATATTCAATTAATTCAAATTTCTTTTTATCCACATAATTACCTGGGTTTACCCTTACTTTTTCTACTATTCTAGCAGCAATTTCCGCAGCGTTGGGTGTAAAATGAATATCTGCCACTAGTGGTACGGTGTAGCCACGTGCACGCAATTCGTTTTTTATATTCAATAAATTTTCTGCTTCTTTTTTACTGGGTGCGGTAATGCGTACCAGCTCCGCCCCGGCCTCAATACATCGAATGGTTTGCTCTACAGTGGCCAATGTATCCATGGTATCGGTGGTAGTCATGGTTTGCACCCGTATAGGGTGAAAATTACCCAACAGCAATCCGCCAATATTTACCTCCTTGGTAGCTAGGCGCTGGTATTGGGTAAGGGAAGAACAATAGTATTGCATGATAATGAGTTGTATAATATTTGATGTGGTAAATATAACACCATTGTGGGCAAAAGGGTTTACAAGGGCTGGCTACCAACCTTTTTCTAACACTTTAGAACTATTAGCTGGCACCTTTTTTTGCTTAGCAGCCTCCTGTTCATACGCTAATACTTTAGCGGCGGGTACGGCATTGGGCAAGGCCGGCGGGGAATTTTGAGGCTTTGGTGGTGGGTTGTTTTGTAACTGTTTTAGTACCCATTGTAAATTTTCACGGGCTTCAATATGATTCGATTGTATCAAAATACTTTTTTGAAAACAAGCGGCGGCTTGCTGCCATTGTTTATTGCCTGCAAATGCAAGGCCAGCATTGTACCAAACGGCAAATTGCTGCGGTGAAATTTTACTAGCCGTGAGCAATGTTTTTTGGGCAGCGGTATAGTTCTTAGCTTGTAGGTACATCGTGCCCAAATTGTATGAGGTTTCAAAACTACTATCGGTTTTTGCTACGTTTTCGTAAGCAACTATGGATTGCTTTTGAAAGCCTTTTTGTGCCAATTGGTAGGCTGTTTGGCCATTCTGAGCAAAGGTTCCTAACGCTGAAATCATTCCCAAAAACGATACAAAAAATCGCTTATTCAGCCACGGTACCAATAGCCAAATAAATACTATTAGTAAACAGCACTTGGCTAAAGCACGCTGCCAACTTGCCCAAGTGGTAACCTTGGTTTGCTTGGTAACCCAAGCACTATTTTGCAGAAATTGTACACAGGGCTGTAAGGAAGTACTATCTAATACTTGGCGGTACATACCGTTCGATTGTTTGGCCACCTGCTCCAAGGTAGCGGCACTGAGTTTGGAAACTACCGCAGCACCGCTAGCATCGGTAACAGTTCCGGCTAAAGTGGCACCTTCTGCTGTACCAAAACCCAAGCCCACAATGGGTATTTGAGCTTGCATCATACTATCCATAACGGCAGGTAAACCCGGTTCATGGTTTTCACCATCGGATAATAAAATAATGGCACGGCCCATGTTTGTATAAGGCTCAGAAATTTGTAAGGCTTGCTGTAGTGCAGCGGCTATATTGGTACCTTGTAAGGGCATATCGGCGGTTTGCACCGCATTCAAATACAGTGGCAGGGCAGATGCATCTGTACTTGGGGGCATTTGTACCACGGCATTGCCCGCAAACACCACCAGTGCTTCCGCCTGGGGAACTACTTGGCTACGTATGGTTTCTATGGCTTTTTTTGCTGCTAGCAAACGGGTGGGCAAAACATCGGTTCCATCCATGCTTCGGCTTACATCTAACACATACACCAACAATTTATTTTGTACTTGCTGTGTACCAAAAGGCACTAACTTTTTTGGATGAGCTATTAACAATACCACCACACTGTACAGCAGAGAAATAAGTATAGCACGAACAATGGCTTGGCCACTACTAGCTCCAGCTAATAAATGCCGCTGTGTAATAGGGTTTACCTGGCGTGTAAACTGGCGGTTTTGCCATACACTTATACCTAGCACTATATACAAAATGGGCACTAGTAGTAGTGCCCATAATACATTGATATGTTGCCAGTAAACAGTTTGCATCAATTACTTTTTGCCTTGAAAAAAGCCTTGCTCGGTAAGTATATTTTTTAAAATATTTTCACGGGCTGCTTTTAAATCGGTACCCTTTGGACCTTCCATATTGAGCACAAAAAAATACGGGTGTTTGTTTTCTTCTATCCAGCCTACTACCCATCCAAGTTCCTTACCATCGGGTAAATTTCCCCAACCAGTTTTGTAGCTTAAAATATAATTGGCATTGCGTTCCTGTTCCATTAACTGCTTCATGATGCGTTGCGGACGTTTATCCATCGGCAATAGTTCGAAGTACAATCTTTTTACAAAACCCAACTGCTCATCGGATGTGATGGTTAAAGAATTATTGAGCCAAAAACGATCTATTTCTGCACCTATTTTTTTATTCCCATAGTGCATACTATCTAGCCAAAACTGCATGGTATCTTTCCCAATGCTTCGGGCTATTTGCTGAAATACTGGCACGGCAGAATATTTAAACGCATCGGCAAAAGTTAAATCTTTATTCCAGTTGGTAGCTGTATCGCCATTGGGGTAAAAACGCACCACACCATCCCAAGGAAATACTTGCTTTTCACTGGCTACCCTGCCTGTTTTTAGGGCTATTAACCCGTTCATGATTTTAAAAGTGCTCGCAGGCAAATAGGCACTATCCTTATAGCGAGCTACATTATAAATATAAAATTCACCTTGGCCATTATCAAACAAGGCAAACGTACCGTTTACCTTGTTTTTGGTAAACTCGGCCTCCCAGCTGGGCATTTTGGTAACATTATTGGGTGCACAGGCATCTATGCTTAACGCCACACATGCACAAAAAGCCACTAGTAATGTATGGGTTACCCTTCCCCATTTATATCGTTGATACATATGTTTATTTTAATACTTGTAATTCTTTACCTACACTTACAAAAGCAGCAATGGCATCATCTAAATGTTGCTTAGTATGGGCGGCACTTAGCTGTACCCTAATACGGGCTTGCCCTTTGGCCACCACAGGGTAAAAGAACCCGATTACATATACACCTTTTTCCAATAGTTGGGCGGCAAATGTTTGTGCCAAAACAGCATCGTACAGCATGATAGGAACAATAGGATGATCTCCTGGTTTGATATCAAAGCCAGCTTCCGTCATCGCAGTTCTAAAATATTGTGTGTTAAATGCCAACGTATCTCTAAGCTCGGTGGTTTCTGTAAGCATATCTAACACGGCTATGCTAGCCCCAACAATACTGGGTGCCACTGTATTAGAAAATAGATAGGGCCTTGACCGCTGGCGAAGCATTTCAATGACCTCTTTTTTACCGCTGGTAAAACCACCACTAGCACCGCCCAAGGCTTTACCTAAGGTGCCGGTAATAATATCTACCCGGCCCATTACACCTCGGTATTCATGGGTACCGCGACCGGTTTTACCTAAAAAGCCCGAAGAGTGACATTCATCAATCATCACAATGGCGTTGTACTGGTCGGCCAAATCGCAAATCTTATCTAACTGTGCTATGGTACCATCCATGCTAAAACTACCATCGGTAACTATAATTCTACTACGGGCCGATTGCGATTCTTGCAATTTCGCTTCTAAGTCGGCCATATTATTATGCTCGTATCTAAAACGCTGGGCTTTGCATAAACGCACCCCATCAATAATACTTGCATGGTTTAAAGCATCGGAAATAATGGCATCCTGTTCATTAAACAACGGTTCAAAAACACCGCCATTAGCATCAAAGGCTGCTGCGTATAAAATGGTATCTTCCGTACCTAAAAACTGGGCTAGCTTTTGCTCTAAGGTTTTATGAATATCCTGTGTGCCACAAATAAAGCGAACACTGCTCATACCGTAACCATGCGTATCAATGGCTTTATGGGCTGCTTCAATAACTTTGGGGTGAGCCGATAAACCTAGATAATTATTGGCACAAAAATTTAACACTCGTTTGCCGTTTACGGTAATTTCTGCTCCTTGGTCGCTGGTAATTACCCGTTCTTCCTTGAACAAGCCAGCCGCTTCTATTTCCTTTAATTCGGCCGCTATTCTTTCTACAAATGGTTGATTCATAACAAGCTTATTTGCAGCGGCGAAGATAGGCATAGCAATGGCTTTACCCACAGAAAATAAACGGGAAATAAGCGGTAATAAATGGTTAAATTTTGCCTAGCACATAAATAGGCCCGGTAGCTTCTGGTACGCCTCCCTCAGGCTCTAGCGATATGGCAAAAGCTTGTGCATTAGGTATAGTTTTCATTTTGCAAAGCATGGCACAGTCGGGCTGTAACATACCAGCATCCACAGCTTTACCATCTACAATGGCCCAAAGTTGGTATTGTTTGCCGCTAGATGGTTTGGGCAAACTATTGTTTAGCACATACACATCTTTGGTTTGCTTATTCCAATACACGGTGGCATTGCTGGCTTCAAAACCTTTGGTACCTGCCATTTTTACTACTTGCATAGATGGGTTGAGCATAATACGCATGCCATTATCCATATCCTCCAATTTGGTTTGGTAGGTATTTACGGCAGTTTCAAGGCGACTAGTTTCGGCTAAAAGATTGTTGTAGGCCGTTTGAGAAGTGGTGAATTTATTGTAGAAATAAAAATTTGCTAAGGTGCTGATAGCCAATAATACAGCGGCCGCTGCGGCCACATTTCGCCAAGGGAAGGCTATTACTTTAGCCGTTTCTTGAACGGGTGTTGGAATTTCACGGATGTTATTGGTGGTTTTTGGTGTAGAAAAACTGACTTGCGACTGAATATTTTGCCAAATAGCAGCGGGTGGTGGCACTGCATTAGCTAGCGCCTGCTGCTGCACCTGAGCCTCAAACTGGCGTAATGCCGCTTCCACTTGTGGGTAAGCAGCTACCATTTGCCAAAGCTCTTGCTCATCGGCAGGGGTGGCTAAACCTAGCACGTAGGTTTCTATAGCCCCGCTTTGTATGTACGCTTCATAATTCATGTTCACTAGCCCTCCGTCATACGTTTTCGTAATAACAATACACCATTTCTCATGCGTGTTTTTATGGTTCCCAACGGTATGCCAAGCATATCAGCCAGTTCCTGCTGGGTGTACCCTTCTAAATATCCTAACTGCACCACTTGCCTAATGTCGGGCGGTAATTCGTGTACGTGTTTGCGTAAACCTAGCCCGTCCACCAGCAAACCTGGTTGTTCTAATTCATATACGGCATCTGGCAGTTCTTGGTTTTTTTGCTCATTATTAAACTGCTTACTTCGTAGCATATCAATAGAAGTATTACGAGCAATTTGTAATAACCAAGTAAATAATCGAGCTTTTGTAGCATCGTATTTATCTATTTGTCGCCAAACTTTTACAAAAACCTCTTGCAACACATCGGCCGCAATAGTTTCGTTTTTTACAATTTCCTTGATGGTGCTTAGTAAAGCACCCGCATAATTCTGGTACAGGTAGGCAAAAGCACCTTCGCTTTTTGTATGCAAAAGTGCTACAAGCTCCTCTTCAGAATATTTTATGGTGGTTTGTAATGCCATTAACCTACTAAAGCGGTATAGTCGCTTGCACTCATTAAACCATCCACATCGGCCGTATTGGCTACTTTAATTTTTACCATCCAGCCATCGCCATAAGGATCGGTATTTACCAGTTCAGGTTGCTTTTCTAACGCTGAATTTACCTCCAAAATGGTGGCAGCTACGGGCAAAAATAAATCACTCACCGTTTTTACGGCTTCTACGGTACCAAAAACAGCTTCGGCAGCTAAATCGCTTCCTACAGTGTTTACGTCCACATAAACAATGTCACCCAATTCGTGTTGGGCAAAATCGGTAACACCTACAGTGGCAGTACCATCTTCATGTAATTGTAACCACTCGTGGTCTTTTGTGTACTTTAAATGCTCAGGATAAGTCATATTTTCTTAATTTATTTTCTTAAGGAAGAAGGGTCATTTTCATAGTAACATTGGTAGCGGGTCTATCGTTCGCTGCTTTGGGCACTTTTGCTATTTTATCTATTACTTCTAAGCCACTCACCACTTCACCAAATACGGTATAGCTTTGATCTAAAAACGGCGTACCGCCTTGTGTTTTAAAGGCTTTCCGCTGAGCATCGGTATAGGTAAATGCAGCATTGGTTTGGCGAGCACGACATTCCATCATATTTATTTCCACATCGGTATATGGTTTGCCTTGTACTATATAAAATTGGCAGTTACTACTAGCCATTTGTGGGTTATTGTCTCTTGCTGCAGCCAAAGCACCTTTTTTATGGGTATAATAGGTTTTAAACTCAGCGGGAATTCGTTCGCCGGGGGCACTACCGCCACCCAACATGGCGGAACTATCGGCATTTTTGCTGGTAGGGTCGCCACCTTGAATCATAAACCCATCTATTACACGGTGAAATAGCAAACCATCATAAAACTTTTCAGATACTAGTTTTAAAAAGTTGGCTTTGTGTAAGGGTGTACTATCGTACAATACTATCACCATATTACCGTAAGGTGTTTCTAGCAATACTTTTGATTCCTTT
>RDXK01000101.1 GCA_004292605.1 Bacteroidota bacterium | reverse complement strand
GTTTACCCAAACGCGTAAACGTATGGTGTTTATTTTATATTGTTTTAGTAGTATAAGTAGGTCTTGCTCCCGACCCAATGTATCGTAAAATTTTCTCCCTGTTTGTTCCATTTCGGTGAGCCAACTTATATCGGCTCCTTTCACTAGGTTTTCCGTGGAAGGAATGTTGGGCGGTGCCTGTGTTTGTGTAGTGGCAGGCTTGCGACATGCAAATAAGAATATGATACAGAGCAGCCCAGTATACTTATACATGAGAAATGGCAGTTTGTTGAAAAATACTCATAAAAGTACAGTATTCACTAACAAGAAAGAGCCGTAGTTTTTGCTACGGCTCCGATGATATGTTGCTGCCACGACTATTTTTTATTGGTGGGATATTTTTCAAACATTTCCTGAATTTTATCTTCCAGTTCTTTTTTGAATTCGTAAGGGTCGAATATGCAGGAAGCTCCCCAGCCACGCCACACCAATCTATTGGTTTTTCTATCCACGGCGGTAATTACTACCGTGCCTTCTTTAAAAGGTATTTGTTTGGTTCTATACCCTACTATCATGGGTGGTGGCGGTGCCCAAAAATTGTTCATTCCCATTCCTACGCCACCAAATGGATTGAATTGTTGGTTCATCAGCATACCGTTACGTGGGTCCAAACCGGGGTTAAAGCCAATCATCATTGGGTTCATGGGGTTGCCAGCAAACATATTAAAGTTGTGCGGGTGTGAGTAAATGGGTACCTCGGTGGTGCGTTCTCCTTTTTCTATTTCTAAATCGTAGCTCAGTAGTAAATCGGGTTTCGAAGTATCTAATCGTAAACCGATATTTTGTAGCGTACTACAAGCATAGAGTTTAATATTATTTTCTATAATCTGATTGTTGTAACGACTGTCCTTATAGCTTATGTTTTGCTGTGGAATCCACGCATAGGAGGTAAACTTTTGAAAATTGACCGTTTTATCATAGTCGGCACCAATACGTTTTGCAGTACCACAGCTAACGGTAAGCGTAGCTATACACAAGAGGCCGATAAAGTACTTTGAATAAAGGTTCATAGTTTTTTTTGGTAAATAACTGCAAGTACTTGTATTTGTTGGCTTTGGGCCTGTTATATGTTTGCAAAAGCCGAGATACTTAACAAATCGTTTTAATTTATAGGTGCTTTTGTAGTATGCCTTTTTAGGTATAGTAATGGTGTTTTATTTCAGTAGAATTAATGGAGCAGAAGAATACTTCTTAAACGACGTGCGGTTAAGAATGTGTAGCGGGAACCGTTGGTATAGATATTGTAAATATGCTGCCTGCACCAAATTCGCTTTGTACCTGTATACTACCGCCTTGTGCTTCCATAAATTCTTTGCTGATGGCTAAGCCCAGACCTGTACCTTCCTTTTTTGTACCCGGAACTTTAAAATACCTATTAAAAATTTTATCTAGGTATTGTGGTGCTATTCCTTGTCCGGTATCCTGCACCATTATTTCTACGCTGTTAGGTTTTTCAATGATGTGAATTTGAACGCTTGCGTATTCATAGGAGTATCGGATAGCGTTGGATATAAGGTTGGTTAGTACCCATGCGGTTTTATCGTAGTCGGCTTGTACTAGTATATCATGTGTTTGTGGTGGTATATGAACTTGCACTTGTTTTTCTAACGCTTGAATATGCGTAGCTTTTACAGCGTACTGTAGTAGGGTATGCACAGGTGTAGGCTGTATGGCTAACTGCATTTTACCGCTTTCTATTTGTGTAACATTTAGTAATTCGCTGGTTATTTTTAATAATCGGTTGGCATCGTCCCCTATACTTTCTAATAGTTGTTTTTGCTCCGTGTTTAGTATGCCTACTTTTTCCATAGCCAGTAATTGTAAACTCATTTTTATGGCGGCTATGGGTGTTTTGAATTCATGCGATACGGTGGCTATAAAATTTGTTTTGGCAAAGTCTAGCTCTTTATAACTGGTTACATTTCTAAGGAATATTACATGGCCTACCATTTTTGCGGTTGTTTCACCGGTGGGTACAATGGAAATGGGTATTATTTCTTTTTCAAAGTAACTTTCTTTGTTATGTGTAGATATTCTTATAGGCGTTTTTAGGGTGCTTTCGTCGGTTTGATTAGGGGTATGTAGGTCGTTAATTAAACTTCGTATAAGGTCGTTCTGTAAAGCTATTTCTGTTGCATTTTTTCCTACTAGGTTTTCATGTGGCACGTTAGCTATATGAATGGCTTGTTCATTGGCAAAAATAATTTGCTGGTTTTCGTCTAGTCCTAATACAGGATCGTACATGGTATTGATGAGTGTTTCTATGCGTTGCTTTTCTTGTACTATTTTGGCTAGGTTACTGTTGTTGTATTCCTCCAGTTTTTCCGCCATAATATTGAACGATTTTGCCAACTCCCCAAACTCGCTGTTGCTTTGAAAGTGTACCCGTTCTGTATATTTTTTTATGGCTATTTGTTGTATACTTTGCGTGAGTGTTTGTATGGGGTTGGCAATGCTTGCAGGTAAATTAATAAGTAGTATGAAGGCAATGAAAAAGCATAGCGTGCCAGTAACGGCTATCCAAAGTACCGCTTTGTCGGCCGTGGTATGGGCTACTTCGCTTTTACGTTGAATAGCTTGCATATTCATTTCCATTAGTGCAAAAACATTTTGTTTAATGGTAGCTTTTACAAGCGAGTCGGCGGTAGACTGTGCCAACTGTTGATATCCTTTTCTAATGTTTCTTGTTAGCTCTGGCTCGCTAATTTCAGTAATATTATTTTCCTGAAGCTGTAAGTTTTGTTGAAATTTTTCTAAGTTTTCTTGTGTGGGGTTTTCTAATGCGGTAAGCATATTTCTGCTGTATTCTAGCGACTGATAATTGGCCACTAAAATATTTTCTGTGTCGGCTTTTAGCTGGTGTAAGTACATAGTGGCTACACCACTTAAAAGCAGGATGAGTGTAAAAAGTAGGCCTACACCTAATGTGAGTTTAGTTTTTATTTTCACCACAGAATAATTAGTGCGTAAGAGTAATTTTTGAAATGATTTGTAAGGATTGTATGGTAGTGAAATTACATATTTAGGCGTAGGTAATTCTATTGAATGAATAGTATCGGCTAAGCCAATCATAAAAAAAGGCCATCTCTTTATGGGAGACAGCCTTTTTGATGGTCAAACAATTCGTCTACTTTTTGTTAGCAGCTTGCATTGGGTTGGCGCCGCTGCTTTGGCCACGGGCGGCTTGTTTTATTTTAAACATGCCTAATTTGCTCATGCTTGGTGCCTTCGGGAAACTATTATTGGCCTCATCTATATCGGCGGTTTCACGCAAAGGATCCAATTTTACACTGGCTACTTCTTTATCCTTCAGGAATACTTTGGATACTTTTAATTCGTTTTTACGCCAAATTTGGGCGGGTAGGCGGTCTACTTCTTTGGTGCCGTCGGTATACGTCCACTCCACTATTATCGGCATTACCAAACCTCCTTTGTTGCTACAGTTAATTTGGTATAGGTACTTGCCTAAATATTTTTCTAAATCGACTTGATCGGCGGTTTCAAAGGCTGTAGTAGCACTTTTAAAACGGTACATACTATCGTAAGGTTCTAATCCTCTATCGTAACGCCAGTAAAAGTCGCGTAGGGTAGTATCCTTATCTGTTTCAAAAACAATCGATTTGTCTTGTCTATTTCTAATCTTTGAAATATCGTCAAAGCTATTTTGAATGGGCTTGTCTAATCTACGCTCGGTGCCACCACGTACAGGCAGTGCACTTAGTTTTGCGGTATCTATTTTAAAGCCAATGACGGTATCTAAAGCAATATCTACAGGGTCTATACTATAGAACCATCCACGCCAGAACCAGTCTAAATCTTCTCCGCTTGCATCTTCCATGGTTCTAAAAAAGTCGGCAGGTGTAGGGTGTTTAAATGCCCAGCGTTCCGCGTAGGTTTTAAACGCAAAATCAAATAGTTCTCTACCCATAATGGTTTCTCTCAAAATATTCAAACCAGTAGCGGGTTTGCTGTAAGCGTTCGGGCCAAACTGAATTATGTTTTCGCTATTAGTCATGATGGGCTCTAATTGATCCTTAGGAAGCTTCATGTAATCGGCTATAGAAAACGCAGGGCCACGGCGACTAGGGAATTTATTATCCCATAATTCCTCGGCTAGGTACTCTACAAAAGTGTTCAAACCTTCATCCATCCAGCTCCATTGGCGTTCATCGCTGTTAATAATCATAGGGAAGAAGTTATGCCCCACTTCGTGTATGATTACGCCTAACATACCATTTTTAGTGGCTTCGCTGTAGGTGCCATCTTTTTCCGTACGGCCATAGTTAAAGCAAATCATAGGGTATTCCATACCGTTAGATGCTTCTACGCTTTGTGCTACCGGGTAAGGATAATTGATAGAAAATTTAGAATAACTGCGGATGGTGTGTGCTACTGCTTTGGTGCTGTAACGGCGGTAAAGGTTATAAGCTTCCTTAGGGTAAAAGCTCATACACATTACTTTTTTACCTGCTACGGTTATAGGCATTGCATCCCAAATATATTTACGGCTACTTGTCCATGCAAAATCTCTTACGTTATTGGCTTTGTACACCCATGTTTTGGTGGCTTTGCTTTTACCTTTTTCTGCCGCTGTAGCTTCTGCAAGTGTGGCTATTTCTACCACATCTTTAGCGGTTTGGGCTTGGTTCCATTTGGCTAAATGGGCGGGAGTTAATACTTGAGCATAGTTTTGGCACTCACCAGTAGAACCTACCACATGATCGGCCGGTACGGTAATGCTTACTTCATAATTACCAAACACCAAAGCAAATTCGCCTCTACCGGTAAATTGATGGTTTTGCCAGCCTTGAAAATCGCTGTAAACGCACAGGCGTGGAAACCATTGGGTAATGGTGAATAGGTGGTTACCATCTTCCGGGAAAAATTCGAAACCACCACGACCACCCTGAGCCATACGGTCGGGTATTTTATAATTCCATTCTACGTTAAATGCAAATTTTTGACCGGGTAATAAAGCAGTAGGTAAATCTACCCGCATCATTGTTTTATTAATGGTGTAAGCTAGTTTACCACCAGTTTCAGTAGTGATTTTGGTAATGTTTACACCAAACCCTTCGTCCTTGGTTTCGGAGGCAATTCTATCTAATTGTGCCACGGCAATTCCCAAATTGTTCAAGCTGGAACCATCGGGGTACCCAGCATTGTTTTTGGTGCTGTGTTCGTTTTCATCTAACTGTAGCCAAATGTAGGTGAGTACATCGGGTGAGTTATTGAAATAGGTTACTTTTTCGCTACCGTATAGGCGAAGATTTGCTTCATCTAAACGGGCTTGAATTTTATAATCGGCACGTTGCTGCCAATACTTACTACCGGGTGCACCACTGGCAGTACGATACTCATTGGGCGTAGGCAAAATAGTACCTAGCTGTTCAAATTTGTTACCGTGGTTACTAGTGGGGTTGTTACGAATGTCCTGTGCTAATAGCGAACCGCTAATAAAAACTGCACAACCCAAAAGCCATTTTTTCATTTCTACAAAAGTTTTATAAAGGCCAACGCTGAATGGCCATTTGTATTGCTAAAAAACAAATTCCTCCACAAACAAAGCTGATATAATTTTTTTGTTTGGTACGGAAAAAATTAACTACCAAGGCCGTAATTGTGGTGGCTAAAGATACAATAATCAATTGACCTAATTCTAATCCCACATTAAAACCCAATAGTGGCAGTAAAATGCTGCTTTCGGTACCAAGCATACTTTTTAAAAGTGTACTAAAGCCAAGGCCATGTACTAGCCCAAATACAAGGGTTATGAAGTACTGCATGGGCTGCAGTTTGGTACTATCTTTTTGCGGTAGCAAATTAAACAAAGCACTATAGGCAATGGTGATGGGAATAATGAATTCAATCCATTTACTGGAAACGGTAACCCACTTCAGCGTACTTAGTGCTAGGGTAATGCTATGCCCAATGGTGAAGGCGGTAACTAGCCACAAAAGTGTACGCCAATTTTTCCAAGTATAAGGAAGGCAAATGGCAGTAATGAAAAGGATATGGTCAATGCCATTTATATCTAAGATATGCTCAAACCCAATAGGTAAGTAAAAACTAAAGGAATTCATGAACTAGCTTTAACTTGCAAAGTAATTAGGGAAATTTAATTACGGTAAAACTTTATACCAATGGCAATGGTTTTTTGGCAAATACTATTTCAGTGTGTGGTGGCTACACACCCGCTTTATGTGAGTATGACGCAAATAATTTATCAACCTACCGATAAAACCATAGAAGTAAGTGTACGCATTTTTACCGACGATTTTGAGGAGACACTTCGTAAAACCAACAGCGGAAAAATAAACCTTACCATACAGCCACACCGGGCAGAAAATGATAGTTTGGTAAAACGGTATTTGTTACAGCATTTGCAGGTAAACGTGGAGAATACCCATACGCCGCTTGCCTTGCAGTACGTGGGGTACGAGGAGCAGGCCGAAAGTATTTGGGTGTATTTTGAAGTGAAAAATGTAGGTCCGTTCAAAAGGTTACGTGTAAAAAATAGTGTGCTACACGATTTTAGGAACGATCAAATAAACCTATTGCAAATCAAGAACGGCGAAAAGGAGCAAAGCTTTAAACTAGATTACCCGAACAGTACGGCTTTATTCAGTTTCTAATTCTAGTTTCATAGCATCGGAAATAGTTACCAGCACTTTATCTATTCGGTGGCCATCCATATCTATTACTTCAAACTTAAATTCCTTCCAAGTAAGAGTATCGGCCGTGGCGGGAATACGTTGTAAATAATGGATGATAAAGCCAGCTAAAGTATCATACTCGCCTTCGGTTTCTTCTTCCTGCCATTCGGCTTTATCGTAATAACTTAAAAAATCGTAGAACGGTATTTGAGCATCTACCAAATAGCTACCATCTTCCCGCTGTACTATGGTGTAGTCGTCCTCATCTTTCGCAGGAATATCGCCTACTATTGCTTCTAAAATATCGTTAAGCGTTATTAAACCTTGCATGCTACCATACTCATCTACTATAAACGCATGGTGTATTTGGGTTTCTTTAAAACGCTGCAATACTTGGTAGGCAGTATTATTTTCTGGTACAAAAACGGCTGGCTGTACAATGGATTTTAAAGGCGTGTCATCGCTTACCCGTATAATATCTTTCAGGGCGATGATGCCTTTAATGGAATCAATGTTTTTTTGGCAAACGGGATAAATAGAATGTATTTGCTCGCTTTCAATGGCTTTTAAATCGGCCACGGTACCGTTGATATCTAACCAAACTATATCGCTACGGTGGGTCATTAAACTCGTAATATTTCTATCGCCTAAATGAAACACCCTTTCTATAATTTCCTGCTCGGCTTCTTCTATGGCTCCATGCTCGGTACCTTCACTAATGATGGCTTTTATTTCTTCCTCCGTTACTTGGTTTTCGTTGGTTTTTATATTGAAAATTTTCACCAAAAAATTGGTGGAACCACTTAGCAAGGCAATGAATGGATAAGTAATGGTACTCAGCACTTTCATGGGTGCAGCAGCTGCTTTGGCTATTTTTTCTGGGTTGCTTAAGCCAATACGTTTAGGCACCAATTCGCCAATTACTAACGATAAATAGGTGATAATAATTACAATAACTAAGGTGGCTAAAAAGCTAGCATAGGCCTGTGTGGCAGCATAGTTTTTAAAGAAAATTACCAAATCGGTTTTCATGTTTTCGCCAGAGTAAATACCCGTAAGTAAACCTACCAAAGTAATGCCCACCTGCACGGTAGATAAAAAAGTATCGGGTTTGTTGGCCAACTGTAAGGCTGCTTTGGCTTTGGCATCGCCTTTATTGGCTTGTGCTTCTAAACGGGCTTTTCTAGAAGATACTAAGGCAATTTCTGCCATGGAAAACAAGCCGTTAATAACCAGTAAAGCCAAGATAATGAGAAACTCTATCATATATATGTGAATGTGGCAAAGCTACATTTATTTACACAAGTGATTTTTTTGTGCCTTTTATGCTATAGTTAAGCAAGTACAATTATTCAAAAATTCGGCATCTACCGTGGCACCTAAACCCACACCTTCCGGCATTTGAATATGGTAGCCTTGGTAGGTGGCACCACCCAAAACAGGATCCTGTAAATGGCCGAGTAAAGCAGTATCCATATCGTAAATGATAACATTGGCTTGGCTTTGGGCAAAATGTGCAAAGGCCGTCATGGCTAATCTACTTTCCAGCATACCACCCATCATACATGGTAGCCTGTGTTCGGCGGCTAGGGCGGCAATAGATACCGCATTATGAAAACCACCACATTTGGCAAATTTTATATTTACCATACTAAACCCTTTGGGCGGTAGTAGTAGGTTTAAATCGGTATCGGTAAACACACTTTCATCTAGCATTATGGGTATGCTGGTACTTTGCTGTAAGGCCGGTAAATATTGGTTTTGGTGCACGGGCATGGGTTGTTCGCAAAACCAAATATCATAGTCTTCCAAGGCTTGTAAAGTAGCTTGGGCAGTTTCAAAATTCCAGCCTTGGTTAGCATCTATTTGCAAACGGGTTTCGTAGCCAATGGCTTTTCTAATGGCGGCAATGGCTGCCACATCGTGCTGGGCATTTTTACCCACTTTTACTTTTATTTTGGTTACACCGTTTTGTACAAACTGAACTGCTTTTTGTGCCATTTGCTCCACGGTGGCTATACCAATGGTTAAATCGGTTTCAATGGGTTTTAGAGTGGCTTGCGGATTTAAAAATTTATACAACGGTAGATGGGCATGCTGCGAAACTACATCGTACAAAGCCATATCAAAGGCACTTTTTGCAGTATAATTTCGGGCTATAAACTGGTGAAGTTCCTGTATGCGTTCTGGTATTTGCAAGGCGTTTTTACCTATCCACAAAGCAGCCATTTCCTTGCCCACAGCCAAACAGCTTGCTTGTGTTTCGCCAGCAATCATGGGGAAGGCACTACATTCGCCCCAACCTATCAGCCCTTCACCGGTATGTATTTTAACCAGCATATTTTGGGCAAAGTACATAGTACCAGTAGCTATGGCAAAAGGCTCAATATCTATACTATAAGCGTACAGTTCAATTTTACGAATAGTCATACCCCGAAAGATAGCCTATTTGAAGTAACGTTCACATTTTTTCCAAAAACCAAAAAAGCTAGGGAAGTAGCCCGTTACCTCGGGTACTAACCAAGTTCGGCTTTCTTGTTTGCCTTGGTAATGACTGGCCAATGGATGCTCCTTAAATACCATGGTACCCTGTGGTACCGCTTGGTGGTATAGTTTTTTTAGCTCCGTAAAGCTGCCCACAAATACCTGCAGTTGGTTAATATTATCGGTACCCAATTGAATAATAAAATCTAATACTTGTGCACTAACTGGATAGTTTTCAAAATGACTAGGCTCTAACAGCAAAACACGGTTTACATTTTCGTGGCTATGCCATGCAGCATCTAAATTATAGCTGTTATATACTAGTAGATCGGCCTCTACAAAACTAGGATTGGGTGTTGTAGGCAAACTAGTGGTTAAAGTGGGTATATGTTTGGCCTGCAATACATCGGGCACAGGCATTTCGGCTATTTCCTCGTAGCTTTTGGCTAGGTAGCCCTTGTATTGATTACTACCTGTGTATTTGCTAATATTTTCTTGGTTAGCATAGTATTTTTTACTGCTAAAACTACCGGCTACCCACTGCCAGCTAAGGTGGTTACTGGCCAAATCGCCATCAAGCAAGTGGTAATACATCCACTGTGCAGGCATTTTCCAGTGGGCTTTGGCTACATTACACGCTAGCATGGCGGTGTACATACGGGCATGGTTGTGCATGTAACCCGTTTGGTATAAATTAGCGATAGCAGCATCTAAGCCATCTATTTGGGTAGCGGCTTGTGAAATAGCTTCGGGCATTTTATAATGGAGTACCTGCTGCTGTTCTTGCTTTAAATCGTTTTCTATTTGTTGGCCTTTGCTTTGCCAAACACGTTGAAAAAATTCTCTCCAAGCCAATTCCTGGATTAATTTTTCGCATTCGTACCATTTGAATTTACTGAGCACCGCATCGGCCACCTCCGTTAATTGTACGGCTCCACGAGAAATATAGGGCGATAGGTACGTAACTTCTCCATTTAAAAAGTTTCTTGTTTTGGCGTATCGGTTGGGGTTAATGGCCTGTATAAGTTGGTGCACCTCGGCTAACTGGGTAGTAAAAGTAGCTGGCTGTAAGGTTTTGCCGGTAAGAGAATTTGGCTGACTGGCGTGCTGATGCATTTTGCCCATAATTACTGGTAATGTTTGCATGGTTAACACCTTAGGTATAGAAATGTTGTAACGGTGGCATGGCTTTACTTGTACATTTGCGGCGTATTATGCAAAGCAAGTCAGTAAAACAAACGCGTAACGCATCCATATTACAAAGGCTTTTTAGGTATGTAATGCCCTACCGATGGGTGTTTGCGGCAAGTTTATTGTTGTGCATTATCCTTGCCATACTTACACCCGTAAGGCCTTATTTAATACAAGTAACCATGAACACGGCGGGAGGTAAAACGGGGCATTTACCTTTTTGGTTACAGTGGCTGCCAGCCAATAGTTTGCTTCAGTTTGTGGTACAAATTACCCTTTTTCAAGTAGGGTTTGTATTGTTTGAAACCGTATTGCGGTTCATATTTTTATACACCACCGCATGGTTAGGCCAAGCCGTGGTGAAGGATTTACGCATGGCCGTATACCAGAAAGTGTTAGGACTACCATTACAACATTTTGATACTACGCCCATAGGCACCCTCACCACCCGAACTATTAACGATATAGAAAGTATTAACGAGGTATTTTCGGATGGTTTGATACCCATTATTGCCGATTTACTCTCCATAGCCCTAACCCTTGCCACCATGTTTTACATGAACTGGCAGTTAACGCTGGTGAGTTTAATTCCACTACCTATTTTGCTGGTGGCCACCTATTATTTTAAGGAGAGCGTAAACAAAAGTTTTATAAAAGTGCGTAATGCGGTAGCAGCCTTAAATGCTTTTGTGCAAGAACATATTACGGGAATGAGTTTAGTACAAGCTTTTGCTGCAGAAAAGCGGGAGTTTGGGAAATTTGATACCATTAACCAACAACACCGCAACGCAAACATCAAAGCCATTTTTGCCTACTCGGTATTTTTTCCTGTAGTGGAAGTAGTACTAGCGGTAAGTATGGGATTGCAGGTATGGTGGATAGCGGGGCAGCAGTTAGAAGCGGGTTTATTGGTAAGTTTTATTTTATACATCAACCTTATTTTTAGGCCGCTACGGGTAATAGCCGATAAGTTTAATGTATTACAAATGGGTATTATAGCCAGTGAACGGGTGTTTGCTGTGTTGGATACTGCCAGCGAACCATCGAAAGAAACCAATATCACTATCCCACACTGGCCACAGGGTGCCGCTATTTCCTTTAATAAGGTTCAGTTTAGTTATCAGCCCGGTGTTCCGGTGCTTAAAAACATTGAATTTTCGGTGGAACCAGGTACCACGGTGGCATTAGTAGGCCATACAGGCAGTGGAAAAACCAGCATCATCAGTGTATTGAATAAATTTTACCCCATACAGGCTGGTGAGGTTACTATTAATGGCGTAAACATTGAACAAGTATCTACGGCTTCTTTGCGACAAAATATTGGTGTGGTATTGCAGGATGTGTTTTTGTTTTCGGGTACTTTATTGGAAAATATCACCCTTCGTAACCCTACCATTACTGAACAGCAGGTGGTGGATGCTGCCAAACTATTGCAAGTACACGATTTTATTATGCAATTACATGGTGGCTACCAATTTAATGTAATGGAACGTGGAAATACACTAAGTGTGGGGCAGCGGCAAATAATTTCGTTCATGAGGGCTCTTTTGTACAATCCCTACATTTTAGTGCTAGATGAAGCTACCAGCAGTATAGATACCGAAAGTGAGCAATTGATTCAAAATGCTATTGATACTTTAATAGCCAATAGAACCAGCATAGTGGTGGCACACCGACTAAGCACCATAAAAAAAGCACACAAAATTTTGGTGTTAGATAAGGGAGAACTGGTAGAAGAAGGTACCCATGAGCAATTATTAGAACAAAAAGGCCATTATTACCAGCTATACGCCATGCAAACACAAAATTCACCTACAGGCTAAGGCAAGTATGGTAATGTGTTTGTCAAAAAACCAAAATAATACAGCGGTAAATAGCTACGTCCTCTTATCTTTGCAAAAAATTTCGAAGCAGGTATGCAGGTAAATCAGTTCAAACGCTTTGTGGTAGGACTTTTCAGTACTTTTTTAGTATTGAGCAGTGTGTTTACCTACGCCCAACATTCGCCTGAAAATAATCATTCTGCCGATTCTGGTGCTCACCACGCCGAGGCCGAGGGTGAATTTAACGTAACCGAAACAATTTTAGAGCACATTGCCGATGATCATAGCTGGCATATTGTTGGCCATACCAGCGTTCCATTGCCTGTAATTTTAAAAACTGATAAAGGTATTGCTGCTTTTTTAAGTAGCCGTTTGCAGGATGAGCATCACGAGCCAGTAGCTTTTGCCCATGCAGGTACTGGTTACACCTTCAAATTAATTACCAACCACGAAACCAATAAAAAAAGTATAGCCATACTAAATGCAGTGGGTGAAGTAGATGCTGCTGCCACAGCAAGCGTGTTAGATTTTAGCATTACCAAGAACGTGGCAAGTATGTTCCTATCTGTTTTTGTATTGATCGTTGTGTTTTTAGGTGTAGCGAATAGTTACAAAAAAACAGGTGTAAAATCAGCCCCAAAAGGTTTTCAAAGTTTGATAGAGCCCATCATCTTATTTGTTAGAGATGAGATAGCTATTCCTAATTTAGGTAGTAAATACGCTAAGTTTATGCCGTTTTTGCTAACGGTGTTTTTCTTTATTTGGATCAATAATTTATTGGGCCTAGTGCCATTTTTCCCCGGTGGAGCCAATTTGAGTGGAAATATTGCTTTTACATTGGTATTAGCGGTTATCACCTTTTTGATTGTAAACTTCAATGGTAATAAGGCTTATTGGAAGCATATTTTTTGGATGCCCGATGTGCCAGTGCCCATGAAGATATTTTTAATGCCAATAGAAGTGATAGGTATTTTTACCAAGCCTATTTCCTTGATGATTCGTTTGTTTGCCAACATTACGGCAGGGCACATTCTTGTACTAAGTTTAATTTGTTTGATTTTCATATTTAAGTCTCTCGCTGCTAGTGCCATAGCTATACCATTTGCTGTGTTCATTACTTGTATAGAGCTTTTGGTGGCATTTTTGCAAGCCTTCATATTTACCATGTTAAGTGGTTTGTATATTGGAATGGCTACGGAAGACCATCATCATGACGATCATCATTAATTCTTTTTTTAACCATCATAAATCTAAAATCATGATTGGAAGTATTGCTGCAATTGGTGCTGGCTTAGCCGCTATCGGTGCTGGTATTGGTATTGGTCGTATCGGCGGTTCTGCCGTAGAAGGTATGGCTCGTCAGCCAGAAGTTGCTGGTAAAATTCAGGGTGCTATGATTGTAGCTGCTGCCTTCGTAGAGGCGGTTGCTCTTTTCGCTGTGGTTGTGGCCCTTTTGGGTACTCGCTAGTAGCACACAAAATTATCTAAGCTCAAAGCACAGGGCAATGGGCTTAGATTTTCACCATTTGTTAGAACAGAAGTATTGAAACATTGAAATTATAAACTATGCTATTGTTAGAAATAAATCCGCTGGTGCTTCCTGAAATTGGTTTAGTATTTTGGAGTACCGTTGCCTTTTTGCTACTTATTGTAGTGCTTACCAAGTTTGCTTGGAAGCCTATTATGGCAGCCATAAAGGAGCGTGAGCAAGGTATAGAAGATGCTTTAGCTAAAGCGGAACGCATGCAGGCCGATATGGCAAAAATGCAAAGTGAAAATGAAGCTTTGATGGCAAAAGCCCGTGAAGAACGTGCTGTATTAATTAAAGAAGCTAAAGAGCAAAGCGATAAAATGATAGCTGCTGCTAAGGAAAAAGCCAAGGCAGAATACGATAAGTTAATTGGTGAAGCTCAGCAAGCTATACAGCAGCAAAAGAACGCTGCATTGGTGGATGTGAAGAACCATATTGGTAACCTAGTAATAGAAGTAAGCGAAAAAATATTGAAGCGAGAACTAGCTGATAAAGCAGCCCAAGAAGCTCATATAAAAACACTTACTGAGCAAGTAAAATTGAACTAATTTTTTAGCACACAATAGAATATGATGTTAAACCCAAGAGTAGCCAATAGATACGCTTTAGCTTTACTAGATGTAGCCAAAGAGGTGAATTTAGTAAATCAGGTGTATGCCGATGCTCAGTCCATCCTAGATGTTTGTGCTTCCAATGCCGACTTTGTGCAACTTTTAAAAAGCCCCATTATAAAAGGCGATAAAAAGTTAGCCATTTTTGACGCTGTTTTTGCATCTGCCAATTTACAAGCAGTTACCAGTAAGTTTGTGCGGTTAATGACTAGCAAGGGCCGAGAGGAATTGCTTAAAGAAATTATGCAGGAGCTGGTAAAGGAATACCAACGTTTACATAATATAAAACAATACAAGCTTACTACAGCCGTGCAAGCAAGCACAGCTGTAAAAGAGCAAATTGTAAATCAAGTGAAGCAAGCCTTGGGTGCTGCCGATGTACAACTTACTGAGGTGGTAGACGAAACCATTGTGGGAGGCTTTATTTTAGAAGCAGAAGGTATTCAAATAGATGGAAGTGTGAGAAATGAGTTATTAGGAATTAAACAACAATTTTTGAGTAACGAGTTTGTAGCAAATATTAGATAATTAAATAGGTGCAAAGGCATCTAAACCTTTCAAATAAACAGATATGGTAAACATTAAGCCAGATGAAATTTCAGCCATACTGCGTCAGCAGTTAAGCAATTTTGATGCTGCTCCTAGCTTGGAAGAAGTGGGTACAGTATTACAAATAGGCGATGGTATTGCCCGTGTGTACGGCTTACAAGGTGTAAAAAGTGGTGAGCTTGTAGAGTTTGCTAATGGTGTACGTGCCATAGCTTTAAACCTAGAAGAAGATAATGTGGGTGTGGTTTTAATGGGTGAAAGTGCCAGCATTAAAGAAGGTGATACCGTAAAAAGAACCGGTAAAATTGCCTCTATAAATGTAGGTGAAGGCGTTATCGGTCGTGTAATTAATACTTTAGGTCAGCCTATAGATGGTAAAGGTGCCATTGCAGGTGATTTATATGAAATGCCTTTGGAGCGTAAAGCCCCAGGTGTAATTTTTAGAGAGCCTGTAAAAGAGCCATTACAAACGGGTATCAAGGCTATTGATGCAATGATTCCAGTGGGCCGTGGCCAGCGTGAGTTGGTTATTGGCGACCGCCAAACGGGTAAAACTGCCATTTGTATAGATACCATCATTAACCAAAAAGAGTTTTTTGATGCCGGCCAGCCAGTATACTGTATTTATGTAGCCATTGGCCAAAAAGCTAGTACTATAGCCGGTGTAATGAAAACCTTGGAAGATAATGGTGCTATGGCCTACACTACCATTGTAGCAGCTAGTGCTGCAGAGCCTGCTCCATTGCAGTTCTATGCTCCATTTGCGGGTGCCGCCATCGGTGAATTTTTCCGCGATACCGGCCGCCCAGCTTTGATTGTATATGATGATTTAAGTAAACAAGCCGTAGCGTACCGTGAGGTTTCGTTGTTGCTTCGTCGTCCGCCGGGTCGTGAGGCTTATCCGGGTGACGTGTTTTATCTACACAGTCGTTTACTAGAGCGTGCTGCCAAAGTAATTAACAACGATGAAGTAGCGAAAAATATGAACGATTTGCCAGATAGCATCAAGCACATGGTGAAAGGTGGTGGTAGCTTAACCGCTTTACCCATCATTGAAACCCAAGCGGGTGACGTATCTGCCTATATTCCTACCAACGTAATTTCTATTACCGACGGACAGATATTCCTAGAAGGTAACTTGTTTAATGCGGGTATTCGTCCGGCCATTAACGTGGGTATTTCTGTTAGTCGTGTGGGTGGTAGTGCTCAAATTAAGAGCATGAAAAAAGTAGCGGGTACTTTGAAGCTCGACCAAGCTTTGTACCGTGAGCTAGAAGCGTTTTCTAAGTTTGGTGGCGATTTGGATGCTGCTACCAAAAGTGTGATAGATAAAGGTGCTCGCAACGTAGAAATATTGAAGCAAGCACAATTTGCACCTTTTAGCGTAGAAAAGCAAGTAGCTATTATTTACTTGGGTACACAAGGTTTATTAAGAGAAGTGGCTGTGAAAAATGTGAAAGCGTTTGAAGAGCATTTCTTATTAGAGATGGAAAATAAGCACCCAGAAATATTGGCTGAGTTTAAAAAAGGCCAGTTGAACGATGCTAGTTTGGCAAAAATGACTGAATTAGCCAAAGGATTGATGCCTCAGTACAAATAGTAGATTGTTTTATAGTATATGCAAAGCCGTTCCCTTGTGGAGCGGCTTTTTTGTGGACTATTGTTTGAACAATCAAGAAGTAATGTAATGACTACTGATGGTGGGAAATGAACCATAAAGATGGTATGGGGCCATTTCATTCAGCAATATTCTAAACATCGTCAACGCTATAAACTTTATCAAGCTGAAGTTGATTAATAAAGTTGGGTGTATTTCTTAAAATAAACATCCATAATTTTTTCTCAATGCCTGTGCTATTGGTAATGTTCGATAATAGCCACGATGTGTTGGTAATATAGGTGGCTTTGGCTAAACGCTTTTTCTGGTAGTTTAATAAGCAGGTTTCGATGTGTTCACTCTTAACTAGTTCATGGGCAAGCACAAAAGCATCCTCTATGGCTTGGCAGGCGCCTTGCCCCAAGTTGGGTGTGGTGGCATGTGCAGCATCTCCTAGTAAAGCCACACGACCTTGTACCCATTTTTTTACGGGTTTAAAATCCCACAAATCGGTTCGGATAATTTCACTTTCATGTGCGGCTTCTATGAGCTGATGAACAATAGCTGGAAAGGATGCACAAAGCTGTAAAAGGTAATTTTTTACTATGCCGTTTTCATCTTTACCTCCGGGTTCCGCTGCATAAGTTATAAATACATAGAATTGCTGGGCGTTGATTTTTGAATAGCCTACTCGCAACCCTTTTTCATTGGCCCATATTTCGTACATATTATGCTGTTCCGCTTTGGGTACGGGTATAGTAGCAATAAAACGCCAACATGTTTGGCCTGCGTATCGTAACTTTTGCAAAGGGTGAATTTGCTGCCTTGCTTTGGAATAAATACCATCCGCAGCAATTAAAAAATCAGCCTCCGCCGCTGTACCATCCGTAAAAATTGCTTGTACGGCAGCTGGTGTTTGTTCAAAACGCTGGAAGGTTTTACCTAACACTATTTTATTAGGAGCTAAATTTTCTAGGAGTATTTTTTGTAAGGCTGCCCGGTGTATAGCAATGGTTCCTTGTGGGTATTTTGCCTGTATTTGATGGTAGTGAATGGTGGAAATAGGCTTGTAGGCAGTATCCACTACGCTAATATTTTTTAGCAAATTCCCGGCTGAAATAATTTGCTCAGCCAACTGTAGTTTCTCGAAAATTTTCATGCCATTTGGGGCTATCCAAATGCCAGCACCAACATCCTTTAACTCGCTAGCTTGTTCATAAATAGTAACCTCTACACCTTTTTGTACCAAGGTAATAGCCGTTGTAAGTCCGCCAATTCCAGCACCTATAATAATACCTTTTTTCATGCTCATGGGGTTTTATACTACGCTAAGCTAAGCCAATCTAATGCTATTTAGGAAGATACAAGTGTTAAGATACATAGGTTTAACCGTTGGTGCCGTGCTACAAGTTTTTCTTCGGCCTTGGCCGGGTACTTTCGTTAATTAGTTGTATGGTTTTTTGCACTTGCTTATCAATGTCCTTAATCTTATTTATTTGGTGGATGACATTGCGTTTTTTACCAGGTGTTAGTGTATCAAAAATTGCTTTGATGTGTTCGTCTTGTTCCAAAACTGCTTCTAACACTTCTGGCATCTCTACACCCAATGGGTTGGGGTCTTCATTTAGTTCAAAGGAAATTTTATCACCCAATTGTTTGCCAACCAATTCCAGGTTTTTGGTAGATAATATGATAAAAAAATTGCCATCGCCTAAGTGATTTAAGCCACACGCAAAAGTAATTTGTTTGTCAAGGGTACATAAAAAACGAGTATGCCTTTTCTTCTCATATTGTTCAATAATAGTGGCATCAATTTTTAGAAAAAAATAACCGCCTTTACGCTTTTCTAATTGCCCAATAATTTGCTCGCTTTTGTAAGTTTTCATGTTGTTTCTACAAATTTTTTCAGTCCGGCCAAATCTTTCAAATGCATACCGTGTGTCCACTTAATAATGCCAAAGATATAGGGTAACAAAAGGCTTGGCTTTTTCAATGTATTATCGAACCAAAGTGTAACCTCGGTTTCATTATCCTGTCAGGCTTTGAATAGAAAATGAAGTTTTGTTTCTTGCTAAAACGGTGCTTTGCTTTTAAGTAGAAAACTCACTTTTTCATTCGTTACTAACGCTGTTATTTCTTGGTAACCAAACTGCTTTCCTTTGCTTAAGTAAATGGTTTGTGCACCAATTTGCCCATCGGTATTTCGAACTTCGCATTGCGATTATGTTTCCCTTGGCTAAGCACTCCATGCCATTAATTTTTCTTGGTAACGAACAGGACTGTATACTTTTATTTTTAATGCCAAGGTGGCCTCCAAAGGAATAGGATGAACTTCTAGGAAAGCACCCGTAAACCTAAATCTTCCTTAGAATTCGATTGGTTTTAGGAGCGATTATCTTCCTTAATAGACTGATAATTGGCTACCCACTGGAAGGCCACAAACCCAAATATGAAAAGGCCTGAAAAGATGTTTACTACTTCGCCTTTTAAGAATGTGATACCAATGGCTAGTAAACCTATAACAGCTAACACACCGGAAAAAATAGTAAGTATATGTTTCTTTTTAGAAGGGGAGAACATGGTGCCGAGTGGTAGCATCATAGCAAAACCATAAACCACCATTGGTAATAGCTTTTCGTTCTTGGTAAAAAAATAAGATAGTAAGCTTAGTACAAATACGGCAAAACTTATCGCTACTAAATTGGAACTTATTTTTTCGTTTTTATTGAGCAGAAACTGTCCGTATTTATTGAAGCGAAGAAAAACATTGCTAATGGGCCCGATAATCCAAGTAGAAAAGGAAACGATAGCCAATAGTATAATTAACGGTATTAAATACGGCTGCAGTGCTTCGTTATTTCTTGCAATAGTTCGTAATATTTTAAATCCTATATAAAAACCTATTAACACACCCCATTGGTATTTGGCAGTTAGGTTACCCATAAAAAAGGCATATTTTAAAAACATGCGATACACAGGGTTGGTGGCTTTTAATGCTTCTACCATGCCAGATTGGGCGTATTCCAGTGTAGGGTTGTTTGCCAAGGCTTCTTTAAAATGTTCTAGTGCTTTTTTATAGTCGCCACGTTCAAGCAAACCCCAACCATAATTGGCATGTGTGTAAGCATTATTGGGGTCTTCCCGTAACGCACCAGCAATGGTTTCTATCGATTCTTGGCTTCGATTGAGTTTGTTTAAAGCGGTGCTTCTTGCGTTCAGCGCCAATAGGTTTTCAGCATTAATTTCTAGTGCCGTATTAGCCGCCTCCAATGCTGGCTCGAACTGTTTGCGTGCCAAATTAATATTGGCTAATAAAGCAAAATAGTCATCATCATAAGGGTCAAGTTCTATGGCTTGATGGATATTGCTTTCCGCCATTAATAGTTTATCTTGCTGAATGGCAATACGAGATTTTATGTAGAAAAGTTGCGGTGCATCTGGCGCCATACCAATGGCCGTGTCCACTAACTGAAGGGCGTGTTCAAATTGATCTTGCTGAAGTTTTACTTCTGCCATTAACGATATAACATAAATATTATTGGCATCTTCCGATAGCAATGACGATAGTATTTTTTCTGCGTCAGCAAATTTTTTGTGTTGGATGAGTATATCCACTTTTACCAGTCTTTCATCTTGTTCCATGCTATTTTTTTATTTTCATATAAGTTAGAATATCATCGTAAAGTCCTGCATCGTTAGCAAACAAAGCAAAGTTTTTTGCAGTGGCAAACCATTCCTGCGTACTTGGTTTATGTTTTTTCAAAGCTGCTATAAAATCGGCTGTTTCTAGTGGTTTTGGAATACCATCTGTAAAAGAGGATTCTAATTTTTGTTCAATCGCAATATCTATAATAGCATCTATATCGGCACCAGAAAAGTGTTCCGCTTTCTTGGCAATGGCTTGCACATCTATGGTGCCCGTGGGTTTGTTGGCCAATTTTACTTGCAAAATAGCTTCCCGACTAGGACCATCCGGAGGTGGTACAAAAACAATTCTATCGAAACGGCCCGGACGCCTAAATGCAGGATCTACATTCCATGGGGTGTTAGTGGCACCAATTACCAAAACACCGTCGTTGGTACTGTTGATGCCATCTAACTCTTGTAAAAATTGATTGATAAGGTGCCTGCCACTCGATTGTTTCATATCGCTTCTACTAGCGCCCAAAGCATCTATTTCATCTATAAACAATATGCACGGCGTATTATTTCGGGCTAGTTCGAATATTTCATGTAAGTTTTTCTCGCTATTGCCAATCCACATATCTAAAATATCGTTCAAGCTTACATTTATAAACTTGGCGTTTACTTGCCCTGCTGTGGCCTTGGAAATAAATGTTTTTCCGCAGCCCGGTGGTCCGTACAATAATATACCACCGCCTACTTTTTTACCGTAGGCTTTGTATAGCTCGGCGTGAAGTAGTGGTTTAATTATTTTTAGGTCAATCTCTTTTTTTACGGCTTCCATACCGCCTACATCGGCAAAGTTGATGGTGGGTTTTTGCAAAAATCGATGGTCTATTTCGTCCTCTATTTCGGTTGGGTTCCCTCCTTGTTTCATGCGAAGATTTTGGTCCAATTCTTCGTCGAAATAATTAGGGTCTATGGCTAGTGCTTTTTTATAAGCTTCCAACGCTTTTGATAAAGCATGCTCCTTAAGTAGTGCTTTGGCGTAAAGGATAAAAACATGAATATTGTCGGTGCCAGTCTCAATTAAATCCTCCAGAATTACGTTGCAGGCAGAATAGCTACCCTTTCTGAAAAAGATATTGGCCAAACTAATTTTTATTTTAGGGTCGTGGGTGAGCGTAAGTAAAGTGGAGTATTCTGCTTCCGCTTCTTCAAGGCGGTTCATGGCTAGCAATGTATCTGCCAATAAAATTCTCAAAGGCGTGTTTTCAGGGGAGTGCTTTAGGGCTTCTCTTAGGCTATTGATTGTATTTTCATTCATATCATTCAAAGTTATTTGGGCTGTATAAAGTTATAGGATTGGCGTTTTGGTATTTATTTTTTTCAAAAAATGTAGTAAACTTTTTACTTGATTTGAACGCTAGTAATATTTAAAAAAACAATAGGTGGTATAATTTATCTGTAAGTACGGATAGTGTTGTTTTGTGTAGGCTCGATATACACAAAGGCTATAGCTACTAATAGATATTATTGAAGTATTTTTCTAGGTGAAGTTATTCCTGCTTTTATCTGCTCTGCTATCTTAAGAGACCGTTCAATTCTTTTATCGACAGATTTTACTTGCTGTACCAAATACATTAAACCACGCTTATTTCCTTCTGTTAAATTATGGAATATTTTGTGGGCTTCATCGTCGGAGTCAAGAACCTCTTTTAATTCTTCTGGGAAACTAAATTGATACTCTGTGGAGTCAATTTCAAATGATGCTTTTACTAAACTACCTTCCTTTATTTTTAATTTTTTACAGGTGGCGGAACCTATATTTATAAAGTATCCGCCTTCTTTTTTTGGCATTAATGCACTATGAAAATTTACAGTGCCATTGATAGTACAAATGACTCTTTTATTGCCGTTTTTTGATAAGACTTTTACCGTTTTTTCATCTAACATGATAAAGTGCATACCGCTGTCAAACTTTTCTAGTTTATATTCTTTTTCCATTGTTGCGAGGCATTTGTATGTTGGTGTATTTATTAAGCAAGGTTTTTATTGATAGGTTAATATACAAATAATAGCCATTAGAAATTGTATTAGAATCATTGAATGCTGGTAGCTACGAAATAGTTTGTAAGCAATAAGTATTGGGGAGTTTTGTTTTAATTATTGGTTTAGCGGAATAGGTGGTATGTACCTGCCTGAAAAGATATTTACAAGAGTTCTTTAAAACATCAATGAATCGATAGGCTTTTTTATCAATAGAAGTATCAAATGTATAGTTTAGTGCGGTAAGCCACTAAAGTGTATGCTTGTTCTTACGAGAATGAAGGTTTTGTGTTGACAAAGTATTTTAGTATTTTTCGCTAGTAGTAAGTAAACTGTTTCAGTAGAAAATGACTTGTTTCTTATACTTGAATTTTTATTAGCAAACTCGCATACTTTTTTTGATGATGGTGAGTAGTTACTGCGTATAGTTGAATAGTAACTTGGCCATTTTGCGATTAATATTTATCACGAGATGTTCACTGATTCGTTCTACTCTCGGCTTTTGTTCAGTTAATAGCGATATCCCGATTTCTAGTACTGGAAAGGTGGGGAGAGTATCTACTTTAATATATTCAATTATAGTTTCACCATTTGTAAAAGTATTTTTTATATTCTTACAGTTATTCAGCATTGCAAATTTTCGTAAATTATCGATTAGGCTTTTATCTGCATACAATTTAAGATATGTAATCATTGAAAACTGTCGTGGATACGGTTTCCCGCCGAAGGCGATATTATTAAATTCCTTAAACGTCATCGATTGATTTAGTTGGGTTTTATTAAACCCAAGATCCATAAGATAATCCACTTGATACTCCATAATAGCCAATTCGCTATTTGGGCCTTTAAAGCTTAATGTTTTGTACCAAGGGATTGGTAAACTGTCCATGATTTTTGTAGTGGCAGTATCAATTGGGAAATTGAGAGATTTTGCTTTTTTTATTACTTCATCAAGATTTTTTATTTTTCTAGTTTTGAACTCAATGCCACAGTCGCCAAAATTATCACCAATTTGTCCGGCGCTTTTGGGTTGAAGAAATTCTAGTGTTGCGGATTCACCAAGTAAATATTTTCCTGTGTAGGAATTAGTGGTTGTTTCTTGGCTGCTTTCCATGCAAAAAAATAAGGTATCTTTTATGTATTTATTTATATATAATTGTTTATATGAAATACTATCTATACAAACGAAAACAGTATTTAAGTCTGTTTTGTTAAGTATTCTATTTTGACTGTAGCATACGGCATTCGATAGTAACAAGACAATAAATAAGTACTGTTTCATTTTAGTTAGTTTTTAGGAATCATCTTGTGAGTTATCCATTTTTTTATTTGCCCAGGTAATTATGTCTAAATATATGGGTTTGCGGTGGTTTGCAAAGCATGCGGTATAAATATAGGAAAGGGGATTTCAATGATAGTATTGCGAGTTGATCGGTTTGGTAAGGCATTTATACTCAATTTTTAAAGTTATAGGCGAAAGGTAGATGCCGGTTTGCTACAAGATGGTACGAGTTACTTAACTATGGCGATGGTACATATATTGGTCAAGGAAGTTCCTAGTTGCAGTATTGTCTTTAAAGCATTAAAAATGCGATGAAGGAAACACATATTTATAAAGCCTGTTGTATTTGAGTGTTAGGTATTTATGTTAGATTTAGCTCAGTGGTTTTTGGACAACATCACCCGTACTCGTTACTCCTTTATAATAGGTGATTGTGTGCATTGACGAATTGGTACTACAACCATCAGCTGGAAGAAAAATATGATTCGTTAAGGTGGGGGAAATATTTCGAAAGAGATGATACTGTACAATAATCCTAGTAGTTGGAAGCTTTTAGTGGACAACAGTTATCCATCCTTATGAGATAGAAACATTATCCGTTAAATAGTTTGTGGCGTTTGATTGTTTTTCCCTGCCGTAGTAGGATAGCGTGATACAGTGTTGGCTCATCGTTCGTCCAATGTTTTAACGTAAAAAGTATGGCAATAATTTCTATGCGAGTAATGATGCCTAGCCAGAAACAAATGGAAAACCAAGTGGTAGATTGGCAGGTAGATATAATCGCCAACATGGTAATAAACAAGCTGATCGTCCAAATTTTTGCTCCTATAGAATGGGTGGCTACTTCTTTTTTGAACTTACTATAGCTTATCACATAAGTTAGTGCTTCTACACCTACCAGAATAGATAGATGTATTTTGTTATCTATAAAAAATTCCTTGCATTGAATGTAGGAGGCTATAGCCACTGATACAAAGAATACTTGATCTACAGTAGAATCTAACCGGCGTAGAAACTGCGATGAAATATTTAAATGCCTTGCAATAATTCCATCAAATATATCCGTCACCAGCCCTAGGGAAAATAGTATAATAGCTATGATTTTGTAATAAGTGATATCTAAAAAACTAAGTACTATTAATGCTAGACCGGCTGACAGTCGAAAATAAATGAGTAGTTGGGGTACTCGATTTATCATACAAATTTTGCTGCTTTCGTTTTTGGGTAGAACGTTTTAGGAAGGTTTTTATTATTCGCCGCTACAGTAGGTATATAGGCAGGCGATAGCTGTGTTACTCGTTTGCTGTTATTTATTTCTTGATAGTTGTTTAACTTATTTTTTTTCAAAATTGTCGTAATACGTAAGGTCTTTTGCTATTTTGCCATTTTTTATTTCGAAAATAGTGCAGATGGGTAGCTTGAATTTTGATCCGTCGGGAGCCGTACCTGTAGATTCAAATTCTACAATGATATTGTCGTTTGCATCATACATGTTTATGACTGAATCGTGCAAGTCTGGAATCATTTCATTCAACTCACTATATTTTTTTACAATATCCGCCTTCGTCATTTTCACATTGGTTAATCCATAGGCAGGGTCTTTCATTTCTGGCCGCTCTGTATACATATCTGCCATTTTTTGCCACTCGTGGTTATTGAAGTGGTTAAAATATTGTACAATCAGGGCTTTGTTCGCTGCCGATTTATCGACTGTATTGGGATCTTGTTTCGGACTGTGGCAAGAAAGAAGGGTAGCTATGGCTAGCGTACAAAATATTGATCGTGTCATATGTTTTGGTTTTATGTGCCAGTAATTGATTTCTCTAAGTAACGAAATATATTGTTCTATCTGTACATTTAATGATGGGAGTAGATGATAATGTAGGCACTTTTTTGTGGTGCCTATATAAGTAGAATTTACATAGGTACGTGAGTAACTTAAAAGTTTCTAATACGTCAAACAATGAAGAACGTACGCTTTTACCCGGCATCTACGTGATGACATTGCGTATCTCAATATCCACAGATGGGTTTACTATCTAAGTAATAGTTTTTTTTTAATGTTTTGAATAAGCTAGTTGTTTCTGTTAATAAAAGGTAGATTTTTGGATTACTCGTAGAGGTAGGTGAGGATGAATATTGTATGGACTTTCTCCCGTTGTGGTTGATTTTAATACGGATGGATGTGCCATCTAGAACGATTCTGTTAGGTGCATCGTGTAGACTATCTGCGGATGACGTGAGGATATTGTTCAGTAGCTTTGTGTAATTTGGATACTTGCTATTGATTATGGTTAAACTATCAACATTAAATTCATTGTTTGCTAATCCAATAGAGTCAAATTTATCGATATACGATTCAATGGTGTCCAGTGGTGTATTCACTGCGTTTATGAGTGATGGTGGCTGCTGATATAGCTTCAAACCATTACCATCTTTCGGTGAAGTTTTGTGATGTTGATTTTTAGTTTTGAGTAAAATATTTGTTTTTGTACTACTAGTAGATATTTCAATAAAGAATTGGCAGCTAGTTACAGATGAAGTTACGCGTAAGCTAATAGTACTAGTGTGGTGCTCTTGGGAGAATAGCTTAGTACAAAGCAATAAGAGAAATATCTTAATGGTGATTTTCAATTTAAAATGTGTTTCAATGTAATTATAAACATTTTTTATTGTTCTCCAAAATAGGTAATTGCTGGGTTGTACTGCTGTACGATAAATACAACCCAGATGGTAGTGACGTTATTTTTTGTTGTTTCTAAATCCATTCATAAATACACTAGTAAAAGCTATTGTGGCTTGTATCGGTGTATCATTGCTTCTTCCACTGCTTTGAATCCTGCAATTTGTTTATTAAAGGAAAGTACTATTCGTAACTTTATGTATATCTGATTTTTCCATATTTAGCGGATTGTATGCTATCTATGCTAAAGATGAATTGTATCAAGAACTCAGTAAATTTAGTAGATTTATTTTTAGTAGAAATGCCATGGTATGTTCTTCTGTATAGTGAGAAGTAAATTATTTTTTACAAGTTGTATTTTTTGATCTCGATTTGGTTATGCTATTATCGCCGGCTTGTTTTGCTGGTATGCAAGTGTTTGTTTGCTAGTAATGTTATACCCAAAACACAATGGAAGTACAGTTTGATATAAAAAACAACAAAGGTTAAAAACGATTTACGATAACAGTGTGATACGTAAAGTAAATTTATTGGCTCATCAGTAAAGTTAATCACATGCCCCAAAGCGTTTTATATGTACGTTTATTACAATGCATGTGTATAAAGGCATCTGTTTCAATTGTCGGTATGTGTGTTAGTAAATTGGATTTACAATGAATGGGATTGTGTTTGCACTCCATTATCGTTAGAGGATCATATTGTATTTTTTGATTAGCTATATGTTTTCTGTATCTTTTTTTGATGCCAAAAAAAAGTGATAATGGCAATTATGGCGAGTGCCGCTATTGCCCAAGGCGAGTATTGAAATATATACTGCATAATTGTACTTACTGTATTCGGCCGTTCATTAGTTCTTTCCACTATCCATGCTATCGCAGCTATTGTAGCTATAAATGCTAATGCATTTTTATACCATTTGTAATAAGGTGTTTTGCTAAGTAGTATTAACCAAGGTATAATAAGACTGATGATGAATAGCTGCATGAACTCAATACCCAGATTAAAGCCAAGAATACTTAGAGCTAGCTTAGTGGTACTTAATTGTAACTTTGATAGAACGGTGGCAAATGCTAATCCATGTACTAAGCCAAATGCTGCGGCTAGGTATATTTCTTTTCCAAAAAAAATGGGCATTATGGCGTTAACGGCCGATACTAAAATAGAGAAGGCAATTAATATTTCCACAGGTTTTTGCGGTATGTTTACCCAATTTAGTGCCCCAAACAGTAATGTAATAGAGTGCCCAACCGTGAATGCAGTTACTATTTTAAGTAATTTTAATAAGCTATATGTTAGTCCACCATAGTTGGTCCATTTTTTTTGGTTTGTCACAAGCATAGCAGGCAATAATAGCACAATTAAAAACAGTATATGGTCGGTACCTTCTTTAATATGTTGCATTCCTAGAGTAAATATGCTATAAAAGCCCTTCCACCAACTTCCTTGGTCAAGATTTATGTGAAGCGGTGAGTATTTGCCAGATGGAATATCTAAGGCAATAATGCCTAATTGTTGTTTATGCTGTTCATGGTGCAATCCGTTAAACCAATCTTGCTGAACGTTTATAAAAATTTGGTGTGTAATTACTTGGTGTATTACCACGTCATAATTAAAAGTAAATTGTCGTGGGCTGGTATTGGGTGGTGCAATCAATTCGAAGTATACAATTACCTCTTTGTATTTTCCAACAATGGAGTCAATGTCATCAGTTGTTGTAGCACTATGAATTACTGTATGCCATTTTTTATTACCCGTGTTTGCATTGATGTGTTTTAAAAAATATTGAATAAAGAACGGGCTGTTTATGTCAGTATAATCTTGCTGCTCGCCTATTGCATTTTGCAATTCAGTGATCGGAATTTTTGCTTCACCTTTTATGCTTGTCTCTAAAATTGACAGATTTACCAGGGACCCAGGCATGGGGTGAGCAAAACTTATCTTACATAGAAAAATAAGAAATAATAGTAGTAAGTGTTTGTACATGATGTGTGAATTAAACAGCCGGATATTTGCTATGCCGGCTGTTTATATTAACTATGTAATTTTTAGATGTTTATCGGGTGGTGCCGTAGTCATTTACCCTATCTCTCCAAACAGAGTGATAGTGAATGCCACTTAATACTATTCCGTTCTGCACACTAAATTCAATCCATACGTGCGGGCCGTCGATACGGAGATAGTCGTTTCTTGTATTCATTCCCATAGTGCCGCTATGCAATAAATAGGTGTTATTCAATTCCGATTCGTAAAGCGCTGTTATAGATGCAGCATTGGTATCGTCTACATCGTTCACATAAGTTTTAATCGCATTCATCAGTAAAGTTTTTTGGGCCGTAGTTAGTCCGCTGCATACCAGTCCGCTATTGGTAGCTGGGAACGACCAATTGGCGTTAGGACCCAAAATTAAATCGCTATAAGTGGTGGTAGTATGTGCGGTATTGTATTGTGTGGTAGTTAGCCCCGCAATTAGTGCTGCAAAAGCGGCCTGCTCCTGTTCCATCGGCGCATAAGTAGTACCGCTTGTTACCCAAGTTAGAGGCTCCGTAGCGGCAAAGTGCGGTGTTGCTGCAATTAGGGAACCATCTTTGTAGGTATTGGCTATGGTTTTGTGATGTCCGGTCATCATTATTTCAAATTGGCCGGTACTAGCGGGGTTACCGAAAAAAGCCAAATAGTAGTTTCCTGCACCGTAGGTACTGCCGCCACCATTTACGCTTAAATAGTCGTCCGCTAACCATAGTTGCTGCACTTCGTCCCAGCCTTCATTGGCCGCAGAACCACTCATTTGTTGTACAATAGCTCTTGCTGCTATAAGCTGTGTTGCTGTCAATGTACCCAGTTTAATTCCTAGGCGTGGCGACATAGACGCCGGTAGGTTACTCCACGTTTTTATATTAGCAAAGTTGTACGACAGTTGAAGGGTAGTAATCTGGGCGGGAGTAAGGGTTGCTTTAAAAGCTTCGCACAAGCAAATGAGTTTTGTAGTACCTGTTAAGGCTGTGCAATTAGAAGGTGCTGCGTTAACGATTAATGAAAGGGTGCAGGATTGCCCGCCAAAAGATAATGGAAACAACGCGGTACCCGATGATGTAGGGGTTCCAGCGATAGAGTAGATAAGTGTTCCGGCGCCATTGGCTAGGGTGCCAGCCGTAAGGGTAGCCGTTAAACCCGTTACTCCTGTAGATGAAATAGCTGTACCCGCGGCAAAGCTGGAGCTATTGCCACCAGTATATGGCACTGTGGCGGTAGCTGTATAGGCTACACCTGTAATAGCACTTGCCGAAAAAATGGAAGAAGAGCAATTTAATGCAGTTACACTAGCGGTGGTGGTAGGGGTGGTGGTGGCGCCTGTATTATCTTTTTTACAGGCTATAAATGCTATCGGACTTAGTAATGCGATACGGAGTAAAAACTTGAGCTTTTGTTTCATGTTATTTGGTTTAATTTTTATAGATGAGGTGCATTATTTGTATTTTTTTTTGGATAACTAGGTATATACACTTCGCCTTTACTAATCAGCCGTGCAGTGCGGACAACTCCAGATTTATTAATCGTAATATTTCCATCATAATTGGTTAGGTTCAATACTACCGTGAATTCGCCCATTGGATGCTCAATAGATAATGTTTGGGTATTAGCTACTTCGCAAACATTGTCTACTACGGTACCCTTTAGCATACAAGCAGTAGCAATGGAAACTGCCCCTAAAACACCAATAGCCTCGTGGCACACATGTGGAATAAAAGTTCGAGTGTGGATGGTGCCTCCATGGAGCGGTGGCGATACTATACACATTTTAGGGATTGTCTTGTGCGTAACATCACCTAAATTCATGGCTTTACCAATTTGTAAACGGATACCTTCTAGTGTTTTTTTCAAGTACTCATTGTTATTTAAGTAGGTGGGTGTTTCGTTGCCTTTAATTCCTAAATCACTCGCTTTGATAATTACCTGTGGCATTCCATTATCAATACAAGTAACTGGTATTCCATTCACAATATCTTTTAAATTACCAGTTGGTAGCAAGGACCCACATGTAGCCCCACATGTACCTATATAATGGCAAATAACGGGGGCTGATGTACCGGGTACACCATCTACTTTTGTATCGCCTTCATAATTAACCTTACCAAAAGGTGTTTCGATGGTTACTTCACATATTCCACCGGTATTAACCAAATTTACTTTAGCAGAAGTGGTAGGACTAGTGGCTTTAATAAGCCCACATTCAATTGCAAAATGAACTACGCCGGCCAAAATATTGCCACATGTTTGAGTGGTAGATACTTTGCCTTTACCTATTATTACCTGTAAAAAAAGATAATCAAGCTGGGCCGTATGTGAAGTAGATAAGCTAACAACAGCAGCCTTGCTAGTTAGGGATGTGCCGCCCCCTAAGCCATCAATTTGCCTTGGGTCGCCTTGTCCTAAACCCTCCATTGCTGCTATGATCAACTTATCTCGTAATTCTTCATCAGCGGGCAAGTCGGTTGCTTTAAAGTAGAGTCCTTTTGAACTCCCTCCTCTAAATTGCATGTATGGAATGGCTGTTTGCATTTGGCTAGTTTTTACTCCTCATAATTTTTTCTAGGTTATTTCTTGCTGCTATTGACGCAAATGGTTGGATGTCTTTTTCTTCCAACATTTGAATTACTGCTTCCATTTCTTGTATACGCCTTTCCGTATGTAAGTAACTACCCTCTACAAAACGATCAATTAGCGTTTCATTACCCCCAATAATGGAAAGAATCTGCTCCCTAATATAGGGTTCTAGCCCAAATACTTTGGCACTTTCGAGTGCTTCGCATATAACAGCGGCCACACCCTTGTATACAATGGAGCGTAGTAATTTCCTGGTAGATGCGTCGCCAACATTGTTGCTTAAAAAGGAAAAATTTAATTGAAGATTTGCCAGTTGTTCCTTCATTTGTTTTGCTCCTGGGCCTGAAGCTATGAATGGTGTTTTTATTCCCTTAGGCGGTACTGGTGCCATAATAGCCAGATCCACATATTGTACACCAGACGGCTTAATAATTTCGAAAATGGCATATTTTTTCTGCGGTGCTGATGTGTTCATTTCAGCATAGATTTTGCCTGCATTTAATGCTGGCAACACTTCTTTAGCAATTGCTTCTGAGGCCGAGGACAGATTTACACTTAGTATAATATCAGCATCTTTTGCGGCATCCAAATTATTTTTTGCAAATCGTACTCTTTCATTGAGCGTTCTTTTAAGATTGGGGTCCCATCCTGAAACGGTAATGCCCATCGCAGCCAAGTCGTTCGCGAAAATGCTTCCCGCTTCGCCCAAACCAAGTATAGCAATATGCATGTTATTTGATTTAATCTAGTAGCCAAATTTTTTGTCCCAACCGTAAATTTCTATGGATGTTTTTCCTTCTCTTAGTTGTTCTCTAACTTGAACTTCTTTTTCTATCCGTGCAATAGATTTTTCAATAGTTTCTGTTACTCTATGTTGAGGTACCGCTACTACACCATCTCTGTCTCCAACAATAATATCGCCGGGGTTGATAAGCACCTCGCCAATAATAATCGGTTCATTTAAAAAGCCATCACCATGGTTCGAAGTGCCTTGTATACAAAGCCCACGGCTAAACACACTAAATCCTATTGCTTCAATATCATCAGCATCTCGTACACATCCGTCTATCACTAAGCCATTGATGCCTTTTGTAATAGCGCCAAGGCTCATTAAATCGCCCCAGTAGCCAGCTTCATAAAACCCTGAGCAGTTGGCTACAATTACCTCACCCGGTTTTGCATAGGCGTAAGCACGGTGTAGTAAAACATTATCTCTAGGCATTGTTTTAACTGTGTACGCGGGGCCACATACTTTCATGTTGGTATGGATTGGTTTAATGGCGGACGGTAGGTTTCCACATTTGCCCAATGCTTCATGAATAGTTGCAGTGGAGAACTGACTTAGAAGTGTTATCGAATCCATACAGAAACGTATTATATTATTTAGCAATAATTTTAAAAAATAGTTGACACTACTCGTGGTACCATACTTTGATGTGCCTCAGCAAATTTTATTTCCTTGTTACCTGAAATTCTTCTGGCGTGATTTGCCCTTCTGCCCGCTAATTCGGCATAATAGTCTTTCAGGTAATTCTGTGCACCCATACAGTTCATTGCCGCTAATTTTTTTTCCATTACCGAACTGATATCAATGAATGTATCGGGGATAAAGCCAGAGAGCTCTGGTTGATGTGGTTCAAACGAATACCACACGGGTGGGTCAATATTTTTAAAAGCACTTGGTACGCCTGCACCACTAGATAATAATCGTGCCTGCTGTACTGCCTGAAACGCTAGCGGATGATCGGGATTAAATGGGTCTTTTTCTGAATGAGTTAAAATTACATTTGGTTCGAAATCTCCAATAATGGTGGTGAGTTGTTTTATTCTGTCATTTGTGAGCACCATGGGGTAATCGCCCCAATCTAGAAACTGGATGGTAGTACCAATAATTTCAGCAGCTTTTGTTGCTTGTTGCTGCCGTATTATTTTCACGCTTTCTTCGGAACGTTTCGGATCTTCTTTCCATAATTCACCAGATTCACCTCTTTCGCCATAGGTCATTGCAATAACTAAGGCTGTGCCACCCTCTTCTATGGTTTTGGCTATGGTACCTGCAGCCCTCCATACAAAATCGCCGGAGTGGGCACCTACTACTAGAAGTTTTTTATTCATAATTTTTATTTTAATAAGCGCCTGCAAAACCGGGGAGGCGAGTACTGAACTTAGCCAATACTTTTACTGTTACAGGCCTCAAATATTTTACGTTTACGGTGTGTGATAATTTAACAATACTTACAGTGCCATTGGGGTTCCTCTGGTATGAAAAGTGGGTACCGTTGGTAGCCCCCAGGCCTGCCCTTTTTTTCTTTCATCTTGCGTCCATACAATAGTTTCATAATCTGGCTCTAGAATTAGACGTGCCGTTGTATTGGCAATCTCCACTCGGTTGCCCCCTGGCTCAAATACATATAAAAAAAATGTTTGCTGAATACTATGTTTATGAGGTCCGGTTTCAATACAGATGCCATTTTCCAAGCAAATATCAGCTGCTATCAATACTTCTTCCCTGCTATTGGCGGCATAAGTAACATGGTGAAAACGGCCTGCCATTCCCGTATGGTCTTCTGTAACTGCTAGATCATAAGATTTTGAATTAACAGCAAACCAAGCAGCTTTGGGATTATTATTGGAAAGGTTATCGACAATAGTTTCAGTTAATATTCCACCCAAGTTTTCCAATTGGAAATGCTTGAATGACCGAACATCTTTTGCAAAAAGATTTAGATGGTCTATCCGGCGTACGTTAATGCCTCGTGCAGGAAATTTACTAGCAGTGTTTTTTAGTGCAGAAGTATCGTTAATACCTGATTTGTATTTTTGTGTTTCAAAGTAAATTTCGGTTAAATGCCCGTCGGGCGAAGTGTATTCAAATGCAGGTCCGTGCCCCAAATCGCCATCGTTCCAGCCAATGGCGTATTTAGTTTTTTTTATGGCATCTACCCGCCGTTGCAAGGCTTGTTCACTTTTGGCACGCCATGCAAAATGTTTCATTCCAGGATTTTTGTTAGCGGTTAATTTCAACGTGTGGTGTTCATAGTCATCGTAAGCCCTTAGGTAGATGGAATTACCATTTACGTCACTGATAGACATGCCCATGATATCTGTGAAAAAGCGAGTGCTTTCTTCTAATTTTGGTGTAAATATTTCCACATGTGCAAGGTGGGCAATATCCCAGATGATTTCTTGTTTCATGATATTAGGTAACGTGACGTGATTTAATAAATAAGGTAACAACCCCAGCCATGGCAACGGGTATTGCAAATGATATAAAGTTGATATGTAAAGATGCACCACTGCTAATGATAAGGCCTCCTATAAATGGGCCAATTATGGCACCCAATCTTCCAAAACCAATCGCCCAACCGATACCCGTGCCACGTATTTCTGTTGTATAAATTCTGGCGGCTACAGAATATAAACCAATGAAGCCGCCTTGCATTCCAAATCCGATCAGGCAAAATAGAATTAGTGTCAGTGTTGGGCCAGTAAAAAACGAGAATAATACCATCAGCAAAGCCGTGCTTGCAAGAAAATAACATATTACTTTTCGTAGACCAAATATTGCCGATAAATATCCTTGCGTGATAATTCCAATAAAAGCACCAAGGTTGAAAAATACTCCTGCATAAATTGATAATGTTATTGATAAGCCAGCGTTTGAAGCAAGCTTCGGAATCCAGCTGGTTAAAAAATATAATCCAGCGAAACATAGTAAAAAGGCAAGCCACAGCAAGATGGTAGGGCCTTTAGTACTTCTGGAGAATAATGCAGTAACCGTAGTATTACCGTTCTTTATTTTTTTGGGAGGAAGCTTGGCTAAAAGTTCCAAGTTCATAGCCGCTAAAATTGTGTTTACCTTTTGTAACGCATTTATTGGCTGGGCTGTCAATAAAAATTCTATTGACTCTCGCAAAAAGAATATAATTAAAGGAATTGTAAGTAACGTGGCGGCACCTGCAAAGCAATACATAGTTTGCCAGCTATTGTTAGTAATTATTTTGGTAGCCACAAGGCCTGATAGTACTGCTCCAATAGGATATCCAGCCATTACAAAACTTACCCAAAAATTTTTTGATTTTTCAGGTACATATTCTGCAGTAATGGTAGAGGTGCATGCAAGCATACTTCCTATTCCAATACCTGTATATAAGCGAAGAATAATTAGCTGTGATAATGATTCTACAAATGCTGTTATAAATACACCAGACCCCATTAGCACAGCACAAATTGTAATCATAAATTTTCTGCCAAAAATATCTGCCTTGGAAGCTAGTAGCATGGCACCTAAGGCCATACCTAATAAGCCTGTGCTGAAAACAAGCCCAAAGTCGGCAGCATTAATAGCCCATTCTTTGCCAATAGCATTAGCAGTATAGGCTATTACCATTACATTCATACCGTCACACATATTCATTACAAAGCAAATGGCTAGTACGGTATAATGTACCTTAGTCATTTTCAATTTATATGCATGAAAGGTTGGGTTTTCAAACATGAAAATTATTTTAGGCATTTGTCTAAAAATTCAAACACTATATTTAAGTTTTCTGCCGTTTCGAACTTGGGTCCTCCATGTTTTGCACCTTCAATTATTTTCAGGGTAACTTTTTTTGCCCCTAACACTTGTTTTAGTTTTTCTGCAAAATTCTCTGACTGCTGGGTAGGTACTAAATGGTCTTTGCTGCCATGCATCAATAAGAATGGAGGGTCGTCTTCGGTTATATAGGTTTCGGGGTTAGCCAGTTTTACTTTATTGGGAATTTCGGTAATCGTTTGTCCTAAAACCTTTGATTCTGGCGAATTTGCATGGCTATGGTTGGGTTTTCCGTTACCTGTTTTAGCTAGTTGATCGTCCATTTTTAGGAAGTCGGTTGGGCCAAACCAATCTACCACAGCATGTACAATGCTTGATTGATTGGCGTTGCCGAGGCTCATATCTTCAAGTTCGTTTACATGGCCAGAAGTACCTGCCAAGGCCGCAAGGTTGCCACCTGCAGAGCCGCCCCAAACTGCAATTTTTTGAGGATTAAATTTGTAGTTTGAGGCGTTACCTTTAACCCATCTTATAGCTGCTTTTACATCGTTGATGTTTTTAGGGAACGTTGCTTCACCACTTAAACGATAATTGATGGACACCACGGCGTAGCCTCTTTTCACTCCTTCAAGCATTGGGTTTAGTTGGCCATCTGCTTTGTCGCCAAACATAAAGGCACCACCATGAATGCTTATGATTACCGGAAATGGTCCGTCGCCCTCATTGGGTAAATAGATATCTAATTTTTGGGAAGGCGAAATGGATGCATACGCAATATCAAGCCATTTATTTTTGATGTTTTGTGTTCTTGCTATGGGCATACCACTTGGTGGCTGTGCTAACAGATTGGTTATTTTAATGCTGGTTATTATCAGTGGTAGTATGCACTGAGCCATAAGTTTACATGTACGGTTTATCATATTCTTTGGTATTGTAATTGTTGTGCCATTTTTGCAAGTAGGTAATGACAAATTCGGTTGTTAGTTTTGGTTTACTTCAGTACTTATTTGCATACACAAAGAAAATATTAGGCGGTTCTCAAAAGTTGCACAAATTTGTATATTACGGATACAAATCAAACATTGGGATTGATATGAAAAAAACTATAAAGAATTTTGATGGCTTATACGGGGAGGTAGTTTCTAGTGCCGATAGAAATTATATTTTTTTGGAGTGGATAGAAACAAGAAGCAAGGGTTTCGATTGGATTATTAAGCCACATCTGCATACACATTTGTATCAGGTTTTCTACATAGAATCGGGACGGGTAATAGTAGACTCATCTGCACAGTCGGAACAGTTAAAAACACCTTGTATATTGGTTATACCGCCAAATACTATGCATGGTTTTAGATATAGTCCAAATGTAAAAGGAAGAATTCTTACAATATCTGAGTCAATTTTTGATATGTTGTTTCCTGCATCCGCCCCTATTGTTTTAGAATTTGAAACTTTAAAATGCATTGTGTTACACGCATCTTCAAACAAGAGTATACGGATGCTATTTAGAGAAATAAATGACGAGTTATTTACTGATAGAGTTGAAAAGAAATTAATGCTTCATGCATTATTATGTCAGCTTTTTGTAACCGTATACCGTATATCGCTAGTTCATAGTATTAGCGCTTTAAAAGATACAAATGCAACATTGCATTATTACCGTAGGTTTATTCAGTTAGTGAAAACAAGCGATGTACAGAAAAGTATTCCCGTATATGCAAGTGAGTTGGGCATTAGTTCGGTACACCTTAACCGTGTTTGCAATCAAGTATGCGGTAAATCTGCTTTGTTAATAGTACAAGAACGTTTAGTAGATCAGGCAAAAAATTACTTGTCGCATACTAGCTATACAGTTGCAGAAATCGCTTATCTCCTCAATTTCGAGTATCCTAACTACTTTGCTCGGTTGTTTAAAAAACTTATAGGCGTTTCGCCCAAGGAATATAGGAATAAACTTCATGCTTCCCATTAGGATTCAAAACTATGTAAAGCCTGTTTACATTCTTATAAAATAACAATCAGTAGGTTTAAGTAGGTGGCAAGTGTAGTATGTTATTGCAGTGCTGTTTTTTGCTAATGAAAGGTGTGATGTTGATAGATGAATATCGCTTTTTGTATTTGGCGAACCTACCTTAAATGGGCTGTTAGTAAGGTGGAAATGGTTTTTAACCTTGTACTGATAAAAAAGGATCGTATGGGTTTAATATAATGGATTGAAGTGCAGGTGCTCGATGACGAAAACTGTTTACTCCTGTTAATTTTATTATTTTAGGTAATTCGTTTACAGTGCCAATGCAGCCGTTGGCTATTAAATTTAAGAAAAGTACAGTGGTGCCATCATCGCGTTACTTTATTCTCGTTTTTTATAGCTGTACGACGTCTTTTATTTTTTTTATGATCGCGAGAACGGTTTGTTATTTAGTGGGAATAGACAGGGTTAAGACTGTTGTACTTTTTAGGTGGAATCCCAAGTTTACTGGGGTCTATCATGAGGATGGTTTGGAATTTTACGAAGGCCTCTGTGTTCATATTATGAAAGTTTTTTCAGGGGAAGTGGCCCTTAAAATATGGCGGCATAATTTATGATTGTATCATCGAGTACGCCGATGGTGAATTTGTCTTATTTAGTCTCGCCTTGCAAATTAAATAGGTTGTCTTGGTCGTGTAAAGAGCAGTCTTTTGAGTGTGAAATCGATACCAATATTCAATATTTGCCAGCGTAACGTTTCCTCCAACGGTTTCGGGGATTGCGTTCGGGCGGGTTTCTGAGCACAAAACTGTCAACCAACACTGAGCTTGAATAGAAGCAAAAGGTTCCGAGTTTGCACGCCTCCCCGCCTGACGCAAAACCCTTATTAGTGGCAGTTTTTCTATTTAGTCGTTGTGGTGAAATAATCATATGCTGCTTTTGCAATGTCGGCGATAATTTTTTCGTTGGTGTCAAAGTTTTCTTTTGATTCAGTTACAAAAACGCTAATAATAAAATATTTACCGTCTGGTAAAAATACTATTCCAATATTGTTTACAGCGGCAGTAATTCCTGTTTCTTTGTTTGTCCCTGACCAGCCTGTCTTGTGAGCAACAATTGTTCCTTCGGGTAACAGTCCTTTTATTCGTTTTTTTCCTGTTGTCGTCTCTTTATTGGTTTTCCAAAAGAAGTCGTAACAGGTTTTTGAAAGCAAGTTGTTTTTATTTTCATAAAACAGTTTAAGAGTTGTACTTGCTGCTTTTGGTGTAGTCCAGTTTTGAAACATATTTTCCCACTTTGCCTGCATTTCTTCTTCATTAAAAATGATTTGTATATCAACTATTCCACTCTTTTTAATATACTCTTCGACCGTCTTAGGTGTTCCAATGATTCGTATTAAAACATCACAAGCAGTATTGTCGCTGTGAGAAACAGAATATTGAATTAGTTTTTCAATTGTAAAACTCCCACCATTTGGATTTTCGTCCCTCAGTGGACTCCAAAAGTCTTCGGGCAATAGTTCATTTTTGCTTATCTCTATTGCCTGGTCTAATGAAAGGTTGCCTTTATCAATCTCCGATATGACAGCTAATGCTATATGAAATTTAAAAACGCTTTGCATTGGAAAACGTCTTTCTCCGTTTAAAGATAGAGTGTCTTTCCCATCATTTCCTATAATTGAAACTCCAACTACTGCATTTTTGCCAGATACAATTTGTTTAATTTTTTTCCGCAACAAATCGGTCTTGTTGTTTGGTATCTTGCAACTCATTACAAGTAATAATAGTAAAACGGTCAACTGAAATAGTCTATTCATTTTTAATATTTTGTTTTTTTTGTTTAGGATGTCTTTCTTGAGATTGCGATTAACCGAAAAGTATTACCGATGTTGGTGGATTAAAACACCTCAATCCAACAGCTGCACAAATGCCCCATTGAATTACAAATGATTAGTTTACAATTGTTAGCCCTGCTATTGCCAATACAATGTTAGCAGAAGTTTTTTAGTTAATCTTGTCTCCAAATTTTATTGAAAGACCTTGTTTTATTTTAATCTCTCTAACCTTACCATTTGTTTTAATAAATTCTATTTCAATGTCTTCGTCAATTATAAAAAAATGAGATTCTTTCTCTGCTAGAATTCTATTTTTTTGTTCATTATTGGTCTGAAAAAATAATTTGCCATCTTCCAATGTTACTTTAACAATATAACTATCTGAAACCTTGTATTCACCTGTATAAATAGATATTGTCTCTTCTGATAATATAATTTCTTGTTTTGGCTTAGGCAGAATATAAGGTTGGTTAGTAATAATTTTATAAATCGAATTACCTATTCTCTCTAACGAAGTAGAGGTCGTATTACTCAGCAAAATCACACAAATATCTTTATTTAAATTCATAGCAAAATAACTTGTAAAGCCCTCAAGATTACCTCCATGATTTACAACAGAATCATTACCAATTTTATCTATATACCAGCCTAATCCATATCCTTGCTCGAAAATTGAAATTGATTGTTTTAATGCCCTGTCGGAGATAATAGTTCCCAATTTAAGTCCTCTGTAAAACTTTTGTAAATCTTTCAAATTACTATATAGAGCACCAGATGAAAAAAGTAGGTCTGCGTTAGGAATTTCAACCTCAATATTTTTAGAATTTGATAAGTAACTATATCCTGTTACTCTGCCCTTTTTAATTCTTCTATAATCAAACCCGGTATTATTCATTTTTAAAGGTTTAAATATATATTTCTTTAAATTTTGAGAATAAGATACGCCAGTTATTTTCTCGATAATTATACCAAGCAAAGTATAACCAGAGTTACAGTAACTGAATTTGCTACCAGGGTCAAAATCTAGTGGTTCATTTATAAAGAATGACATTTTCTCATCATGATTAAATGTTTTTTTTGAGTAAAGTTGTTGGAGATATTTAGAATTTCTTAGCTCTTCATAGATGCCAGATGTGTGCGTAAGAAGATTTTGAATTGTTATTTCGCTACCCCTTGGATATTCTGGAATGAACTTATTGATTTTGTCATCAAGAGAAATAAGTTTCTGCTCAATTAACTTTAAAATCAAAATGGAAGTGAAGGGTTTTGTTAAAGACCCAATAGGAAAAATGTTATTTTTGTTTAATAGTATATTTTTATTCTTGTCCTTATAGCCTAATCTTTTGTGATATGTAGTCTTCCCATTTTTATATACTAATATAGTACCATTAAATTTATTTAATGTTCTGTAAGCATTAAGTAGACTGTCGATTTGAGGACTGTAATCCTGTGAAAATAGGTTGAGACTAAAAAGTTGTATGACTGTTAATATTAGACTTCTTTTCATAATTAACCATTGTTTTTAAAATTACCATCAACGGTTTCGGATTTGTTGCAGGTGTGTGGGAAAGCATTCCGTCAGCCCGCAACGTTAAGCCAAATACGAAGGAATATTTGTCAAGTTAAATAAAAATGTTCGAAAAGCGGTCGGTCTGCCAAATGGTAGGAGCAAACAAGAAGTGTACGTGATATGCAGCTTACTCATCTGCCTATACTTACACTTAGCCTCCTGTTAGTGGCAGTTTTTGTATTAGTAGTTGGTTATTTTTAAGTCTGTAAAGTATCCATCTGTACCAATATCTACAAAAAGTCCAATTCCTCCTGAGGTGTTTGCTCCTAGCTTGAGATCGTTTACAATTAGTGATGGTTGATTATTGTCGTTCAGAAATAGTTTAGCCTGCGTTCCTTTTACAACTACTTTCATCTTTATCCATTCGTTTAGTGCCATATCCGCATAGGATTCGTAGATCTCTGGAGATTCCTGTCTCAATCGGTCAAATTTGAAATTTGGATAGGAGAAATATTGTATGCTGTGATTGCGTCTGATTTGTTGGTCTGATCTTCCGTTTGCTGGTCTGATATAAATAGATTCAAATTTAGAGTTATCGTCACTAATTCTAAATGCAATTCCAATGAATCCTCGAGCAAAGTCTGGTGCAGTGTGTAGCAATTTACTTAAAACCTTTACTTCTATTTCACCATCTCGGAAGTTAGTTCCTTTAACTTTTACAAAAGTAGGTTCGTCAACCGATTTAACTGATGAATCTTTTGCAACTTGTATCATCGGTCGATTTTTTACTCGTTTTAACACATACGACACTTGGAATGCTTCCAGATTATCGTCAGCCAATGTATAATAGTTGTTTTTAGGAGCATCAAGAAAAGGTGCAACACATTCCCAGAAGGCCGGAAAATTGTCGTTATGACAAGCATGTCCGGTATTTGGGATAATAGCTATTTGATGATTTGATATATGTCTTGCCGCAGTTAGTACACGCTCTATAGGATTTCCTTCGTCTTTGTCACCTGCAATAATCATAACGGGGCACTTAATTTTACCCAATAAATCTTTACTAATAATTACTTGGCTATAACATTTTGCTACTTGCGAGAACACATCATCTAATCTGTTTGGTTCAGGCATAAGTTTTAATTGTTGCTCCCAAAATGGCTTATCCATTTCTATTGCTTGGCTTGCAGTAATAGAGAAGTCTCGAAAGCCAGGTTTCAATTCTCCAGCTCCAATTACAATCATTTTTTTTACTTTTTTTGGGTACAATGCTGCTAAATTGTATGCAGAATAGCCACCGTCGCTAAAGCCAATCACGGTGACGCTATCTTTTGTAACTGCGTTAATAACTGCCAACGCGTCATTGGCTCGTTGTAGCAGCGTTAATGGTTCTCTTCCAATTTCTGATTTTCCATGACCTCTTGTAGCGATAGCTATAACTTGATAATTTGATTTCAATTTATCTATTAAATCAGCATACTCCATTATTGAACCAAATAACCCTCCATGTAGAAGAACAATTGGTTGTCCATTCCCATATACCTCATAATAAATTTTGGCATCGTCAGCTTGTACATATCTACCTGCTTCTTTATTTGCACCATAAGGTATTTGATTATAAATATGCGATGGTTGGAATGCACGTATCATGTATGGTTGGCCATAACTTAAAACGCCGTACAGTAGTAGGGATAGAATTGATATGATTAGTTTGGTCATTGTAAGTACATTACATTTTATTGTCAAAATTGCCACTAACGTTTCGGGGGTTTGTGAATTTGGGGAATTCGGAGCACAAAACTGTCAACCTGCACTGAACTTGAATAGTAGCACAAAGCTTCAAGTTTGCACGTCACCCCGCCTGACGTAAAACCTGTGTTGGTGGCTGGGCTTGTCTTTAACTATAAATTTGTTAGAAGCAATCTCACGTCAGATTTAATTGAAGCCATTTGAAAATTATAGATTTTTGTTTTGGACTCCCCAATTCTCCATTTCTTTAAGGACATTGTTTAAACTTAGCCCTAAAGTAGTTATACTATACTCAACTCTTGGAGGAATTTCTTTAAAATATTCTCTTTGAATCAAACCGTCTGCTTCTAATTCTTTTAGTTGCTCGGTAAGTACTTTTCTCGAAATATTGGGAATTCGTGCAGCAATTTCTCCAAATCGTCTTTTGCCATTTTGAAGATAAAACAGGATGACAACTTTCCATCTTCCACCTATAAAAGACAATGTTTTTGATACAGGACAGTACGAGTTTTCATTCTTAAGATTCTGTTCCATGAGTTACTTTTTTGTTACTAGTTTCTTAATAGTTACCATATGGTAACAAGTTACAAAAGTAAACTAATGGAATTACATTTGCAACGTAAACATTTCAAAAACAAAACATGATTTTAGTAACAGGATCAACAGGAACGTTTGGAAGTCACGTAGCAAAAGCACTTCAGAAAAAAGGTTTAAAAATTAAAGTCGCAAGCTTTGATAACTTAGAAAAAATGCAGCATAAGTTTGGTGATGATGTTTTAACGATTAAATATGACTTAAACAATCCATCTACATTCGATGAACTGCTTGAAGGTGTAAAATCAATTTATTTAGTTGCACCATCAGGTTCTCATCAGTTTGCTGAACAAATTGTTCCGCTACTAGCTAAAGCAAAAGAAAAGTTGGTAAATCATATTGTGCTGACAACGGTAATGGGAGCAGATGCTAATCCAAGTAGTTCACACTACAGAGCTGAAATTGCAGTTAACGAATCTAGCATCGGCTTTACCATAATCAGACCTAATTTTATTTTCCAGAACTTTATTAATTACGATTTATGGGCAATTAAGAAGGATATGATTTTTTTACCAACAGAAAATGGCGAAACATCGTATAATGACATCAGAGATGTAGCTGAGGCAATCGCTAACGTTCTTGAAAAGCCAGAAGAACATGTAGGTAAAACGTACACAATTACAGGTCCAGAAGCACTTTCACATTCAAAAATATCTGAGATATTTTCAAAAGTGTTACAGCGAAATATCAAAAATGTAAATCCAACAGAAGTAGAATATAAAGAAACTCTATTAAAATTTGGATTACCTCAAAACACTGTTGACTTTTTAGCGACACTCTACCATTACATTAAACTTAATTATTTTAAATCAACAACCAGAGATTTGGAATTTCTACTTAACCGTAAACCGACAACCTTTCATCAGTTCGTTAGTGATTATAAAGAAGCCTTTGAAAATAAAATTTAAAAGCATCAATATTGTCAGCGTCAAGTATTGCACAGTGCCATACTTGACGCTTTTTAAATTGTACATTGATTTGCTGAATTCAACATCGTCATTGACTGTATTAGATAGAAAATACGTGCATATTTTTTGTATTAGATACCGAAATTATCCAATTCTTAGTCCGTTTTTCACTTGCTTGTCTGTTGTCAATAAGGTAACTTCTTCGTTATTCACTGCTCCCAGAACTAAACACTCGCTTAAAATATTGGCTGTTTGCTTCTTAGGAAAGTTTGTGACTGCTATCACTTGCTTCCCAATTATTTCTTCCAGGACATATAGTTTAGTGATTTGTGCAGATGTCTTTTTGATTCCGAATTCGCCAAAGTCAATAACAATTCTATATGCTGGCTTTTTTGCCTCTTTGAAGAGTTCAGCACGAATTACTGTGCCTACTCTAATTTCAACTTTTGAAAAGTCATTTAGCGTAATGAGTTCGTTTATGTTTTACATTTCATCTATTTGGCTTTGTTTATATAGCCTTGCTGCTAACGGTTTCGGGCTTCGGAGCATAAAACTGTCAACCTGCACTGAACTTGAATAGAAGCACAAAGCTCCAAGTTTGCACGTCACCCCGCCTGACGCAAAACCCGTGTTTGTGGTAGTTTTTTATTTTACTATATCGTTAATAAGTTTATCCAATTCATTTTTTGTTTGAAAAGGACTGTCCTTAAAAAGTTGTTGTAATTTTAATTGAATTTCGTCACTCAAACTTTCTCTCTTTTGTTCTACAATTTCAGAAACTTTGGTTGTAAATGAAGTATTGAAACGTAAGTGTTCTTTATCAACTATTTTTTGTTCAACCATTAGTCTTGTCTTTTTGGGACAACGACAAGGATTTTTAGAGTCTATAATGCCACATTTCCCAGAAACAAAAGTCAATAAATCTGCTTTTGCTCTGTGGAGTTTTACCCTATAATTGGCAGGAGTTGTTTCAAATAGTTCTGCCCCAAGTGTATGGTCTGTGCCAAATATTTCTCCCACAATGTATAATAACCGTTGCTCCCTATTTAAACACATTAGCATAGCAGTAGAACAAAGAATGCGAACTTCTTCTATTTCTTTTTCACTATGTTCATTAATGCCATTGTCTTCTGAGTAGCCACCAATTAAGTCTATTCTATTAGCAATAACTAATTCTATTTTTCTTTTTGGCGTGTTAAGAAAATGGTTAAACACTATTCGGTAGAGCCACGTTTTGAAATTACTTTCACTTTTGAATGTCTTTAAGTGAGTTACTACTTTAATCAACACTTCCTGTGTGGCATCTAAGGCATCATGAGGGTCAAGAAAAAGTCGTAGTGCTATATTGTAAATATAGTCTTGGTGTTTTTTTATCAATTTTTCTAACGACTTTCTATTGCCTGCGAGAGCTTCTTGTATTAACGAATTATCTGTATTTTCACTGAAATTATCCGGGGAAAGCATTATTTTATTTTTCATTTACAATAAAAAGAGGAACATCAAAAAACTCATTCGTTACATTTTTTAGTTTAAAATAGTCCGATGCTTTCTTCTGATTTTGCCACAGGGTTAGATAACAGCTTTGGTTTTTATCATCTGTCAAAGTAAATATTTTTAGTAAACCTTCTGCCGAATTTTCTATCAAAAAAGTGTCTTCTTTTTGGTAGGTAATTGTAGCATACAAATCTTTTGTGTTTATGTATACCGTTGCAATAGTCTTGATAGACTGTACTTTATAATACGTTACAATGCCTTTCGTACCATATTTCTTCTCAGTTCTATCGTACCAAGCCTTATTAAACCAAGCGAGGGCGTCTTCTTGTTTTTGCCAAAAATAAATACCACCAAACAGTTTGTGATTTTCTGTAAAGGAGTAGAATTTTTGATTTAATCCTTTGATAGCTTGGTATTCTGGAATACTTTTTTCCATTTTACCAGCCACTAAACCGCGCCACGCATACCAAGGCTTTTTCACTTTTGTAATTGTAAGAATTTGCGTTGTTGAACTGTCTAATTCAGGATTTTCTAATTTTGTGAAATTTGTTGCTGTTTCAGACGATTTGGCGTTACAAGAAGTAAAGCCAAAGGGGAGCATTGTTGCCATTGTCAAAATTTTTAAAGTTGTCATAATTGAATTATTTTTTATTTAACTATTAGACCACATATTTTGAATGTGTTACAAAACTCTTGTTGGGTCGCCCTAAACTTACCGCTAACGAATTGGGCTTTGTGCAGGTGTGTGGGAGAGCATTCCGTCTGCCCACAACGTTAAGCTCAATACGAAGGAATATTTGTCAATTTAGGAAA
>RDXK01000032.1 GCA_004292605.1 Bacteroidota bacterium | reverse complement strand
ATATTGAAGGGTTCCTCAGCTATTATCTGTACAATTTGCTCATCAGTGAACTTGTCAATAGAGTATGAATCCCAATGGTATGACTGTAAATGCTTTTGGACTACGTCAAGCGCATAGTCACGAACCGTCAGTAATATTTTGAATGAAAGATTAGCTTTGGCATGAAGATATCCAAGAGTTTGCAGGAGAATTGGAGTTTGCCGGTTTGCATCATCAATAAGAGTATGTTTTGTTAGCTTATTTGGCGAATCGGTTGATGATAATGGAAATGAAGGCAATTCGGAGCATGGCCTCCGAACTTTCTATCGTTTTCTCCACATCACGTGCTAACCGACGACGAAAATTGAACCACCCAAAGCTTCGCTCAACGGGCCAACGGTTTTTCTCAGGCACAAAGCCTCGAGTGCTTTCTGGTTTTTGTGCAATTTCGACCGACCAGCCATGTTCCTTTTCAACATGCTCAATGAAACTGACTTTGTAGCCCTGGTCGGCAGCAATCACCTCTAAGCGAGGTACTTTCCCTTTCAACCGATCTACCGCTTGCCGACCGGCTTCGTTGTCTGAGGTGTTAGCCGAACTCACGACCACCGACCAGGGCAAGCCCAAACGATCTACCAAAATGCTTCGCTTACGACCGTTGATCTTCTTGTTGGCATCGATACCCGTCTCTTCGTGAATAAATTGCATAATCTTAACACTCTGTGAGTCAATAGCTAGCAGGCTTGGGGTTTCTTCCCGTTGCTGGCGAACCCGTTCTTTGACGACCAGCGTATCCAACATCTGCTCCCAAATGCCCCGCAACTTAAACTGGCGGAAGTGATAATAGACGGTCTGCCAGGGGATGGTTTTAAGTTTAGCCAATTCACGCCACTGTAGGCCTGTGTAGTTCAACCAAAGAATCAGATTGACGACTTCACGAAGGGAGTGCCACCGTTGGCGTTGGTCGTCGAGAATTTGTTGAATAACTTGCCACTGAGAGTCTGTTAGTTCTTGAAACGATTCGTTCATGATCTTGGTAGTTGGGGAACTCCAAGATAAGACAGACTCTCGGTTTTATCCTATCCAAAACGTACTCTAAGACAACTTTCCAAGAATTGTTGGAGTACGTAACGTATCATGATTCGTATTGGATCGGTTCGTTTACTAACCCATATTTGGAGTATATCCTGATTATTCAATTGGATGCCTTCTGGAATAGAACCTATTCGGAGTATGATGAGCAGAAGCAAGAATGGCCTTTTTCAATCATCAAGATTGGAAGTGTTGCCTCTGTCAGATACAAGGTGTACGACAATTCCACCGCTGCAACAATAAGCAGCACTGAAAGCGAGCTAGTAGAAGGCATAG
>RDXK01000226.1 GCA_004292605.1 Bacteroidota bacterium | reverse complement strand
GTGATAGATAATAGTTTGATAGGTAGCGATGCTAGTGTAAAAGGCCTAAGCCGTAGTTTAAATATTGGCGATAATACCGCCATTGATTTTGGTTAAAAATGGCCGTCATTACGGGAAGGCTATTCCTTTTTTTACAGCCTTCTAATTTTTATGCAGCACACCGCTATCTCCCTAAGGCTTTCCTGTACAACCTATGAATAATAGAAAAACTATCGGTGCATACTAACCCACTAAAACTCATAGGTTCGCCGTTGTACATTGGCACGTATGCCTACGCTAAAGAAATTATGATTGGTATTTACTCCATTTAATTGCGTTCTACGTAGCTGGGCATTTACATCAAAAAATATATTTTCTATCAGCTCATAACTTATGTTAGCATCCATAAAAAATGTTTGCTGTGGTATTTTATCACCCACAAAAATTCCCTGACTTTGGGTACGCAAGTTATACGGTAAAAATATATTTCCACCCCAGTTTTGGCCGGCAGGGTCGGTACCATGTAAATAATTAATAGCTCTCGCAAATACAAATAATTTAGGCAAAGGCTGGTAACGTACTTGTGCCACAATCTCCCGAACACTAGCACCCAAGGGGTGTGCCAAAGGCTGGTTATAATGTGCAAATACACCCGTACTATCCCTATGGGTATAGGTAAACGGACGAAGCCAATTGTACTCAAACTGTAAATCCAAATTATTAACACCAAAAGCATCAATATACTTGGCACCTAGCTGAGCGGCATGCTTATTACGCCAATCGCCCCGGCGATAATTCAATACTTCGCTGGCTACAAACTCTGTAATAACCAATTGACCGTACAACTGAAATTTCTTAGCTAGGTTCGATTTAAAATCTAATCCCACGGTAACCTTATCCGGGCTACCCAGCTGCTGCTCCACACTTCTATAAAATATTACCGGGTTTAAGTAGCTAAGCTCAAACCCATTGGCACGCCCAAACATTACGTTTTCGTATAATCCAATATTCAATCGTTTAGATACTTGGTAGCTTAAATGGTGCATCGCCATAAACTTCTGCGGACGCAAAAAATCACCCGTTCTTCTATGCGTTTCCACCATCTGGGCAAAAATATTTTGGTAATCAAACTTCCATACACGGGCACGGGCACGTAGGAATAAATATGGTGCACTAAAATCGCTTAGCATTAAACTACGTATGCCATTGCCCAAAAAAAGCTTGTCGTACCCAAACGTAAAATCAAAATGCTTGCCACCATTAAAGGTGAATCCACCGCGACTATCAAAATAGTCGAAAATGCGATTATCGTTGTTAATACTTGTACCTTTTTTGTAATATCCCATACCGGGTAAGCTGCTAAAAGTTCGCTCCCACTGTCGTACATAATCAGGCGTTATTTCTTGGTTCTCAGAAAAGAATGTATAAAAACCAATTTGCTTATTCACGTGGCCACGTACCAATATGCCACGAGTGTTTATATAAGTACGGCCGGTACCATCGTTTGTGTTTCCAAAAGTTAGGTTCAAGACAGGGTTTACACTCATGTGAAATTCATGGGTTTTTACCTGGTACATATTACCATTGTTGCGGTAAAAAGTATTCCAAAGGCCCTTCTTTTTTGCATGGGTAGCATCGTAATTGCTCCACTCGTTATTGGCCATTAGCAATTGCTGAATATTGTGCCTATCTATCTTACTCAAGCTAAAAGGTAGTATAGCAGCTTTATCTAAACTATCTATTTCCTGTACACGGTTAGTAAATGCCCGCCTATTAAAGGTTTTCATGGTACTAAAACCAAAAATACTATCGTTGGCAGTTTTAATATCTAGCCTATCAAAAAGCGTGTATTGCTTGTGGTGTAGGGGTATATAATCGCTTTGGGCTGTAGCCAAATTTGAAAATAGAATTAGCAGTATGCCAAAAATTACAGAATGCTTACTTTGCAAAAACATATAATGCAGTTATGGTTTATTTAATTAAAAATACAAGTATTGTAAACGAAGGCAAAACTATTATTGCCGATGTATTGATTAAAGAGGGCAAAATAGAAAAAATTGCTGCCCAAATTTCTGTACCATTTGCCGTTACAGAGATAAACGGCGAAGGCCTACACCTATTACCTGGAGTAATAGACGATCAAGTACATTTTAGAGAGCCCGGTTTAACCCACAAAGCCAATATTTATACCGAAGCTAGAGCCGCTGTAATGGGCGGTGTAACCAGCTTTATGGAAATGCCAAATACTGCACCACCCGCCTTTACCCACCGCCAACTGGAGGAGAAATATGCCATTGCAGCACAAACCAGCGTAGCCAACTATAGCTTTTATATGGGCACTAGCAATGACAATGCCGATGAGGTACTATTTACCAACGATAGAAAACACGATATATGTGGTGTGAAAATATTTATGGGTTCCAGCACGGGCAACTTACTGGTAGATAACCCATTGGTATTAGAAAAAATATTTTGTAATAGTGAAGTATTGATAGCCACCCACTGTGAAGATGAGCAAACCATTGTAAACAATTTAGCCCGCTACGAAGGAAAAACCATTACACCCGATCAGCACCCCATTATACGAGATGTGGAAGCCTGCTACCTAAGCTCGCATAAAGCCATACAAATAGCCCAAAAATGTGGCACACGTTTACATATTTTGCACATTACCACCGCCAAGGAACTGAACCTGTTTGGCAATATGCTACCCTTGGCCGATAAACGCATTACCAGCGAAGTATGTGTACATCATTTACACTTTACGGCAAACGACTATGCTACCAAGGGCCACCAAATAAAATGTAACCCAGCCATAAAAGCCCCTGAAAACCGAGAGGCTATTTGGCAAGCATTGTTAGATGATAGATTAGATGTAATAGCTACCGACCATGCCCCACACTTACTTAGCGAAAAAGGCTGGCAACGCAATGCACAAGGTATACTAGAACCTACTCCTAATACACCTTATAGCGGTGCCCATGCAGGTTTACCATTGGTACAGCATAGTTTGCAGCTAATGCTACACTACGTGGCAGAAGGCCGGATAACTATAGAAAAAATGGTAGAAAAAATGAGCCATGCAGTAGCTACCTGTTTTAAAATAGAAAATCGTGGCTTTATACAGGAAGGTTATTGGGCCGATGTAGTATTGGTAAACACCCATGCACCCTACACAGTAACCGCTCAAAACATAGCCTACAAATGTGGCTGGAGCCCGCTAGAAGGTACCACCTTACCCGCCACCATAGAAAAAACTTTTGTAAACGGACAAATAGTTTATGAAAACGGACGGGTAAACGAATCTCATAAAGGCATGCGATTACGCTTTAACCCATAAATGATACTATGCAGTTAGATGCTGTTACCATAAAGGATCTGGATATTTTTACTGGCGAAGGCACCTCCAGCGTATACCAATACCTAAACCTTACCACTACCAACCAAGGTGCGGAGGCATTGTACCAGTTTTTACAAAAGCCCTTTACCAGCATCGCCGCCATTCAGCAGCAGCAGCAACTTTTGCAAGCCATACACCAAGCCCTACCCGTTTGGCCTACCGCCATTACCAATGGCACCGTAATGGTGATAGAAAAATATTTTGAAACCTACTTTGAAAACTATGCACCGCACCCAAGTGCCTTGGCGGTAGCATGGTACCAGCTAGTGCATAAAGGCGATTATTCGCTTATACAGTACTCCGTAGAGCATTGCTGGCAGTTTGTAAACGGGCTACATACCCTAGCACAAGTATTAGAAAAAGAGCCTAACCAAAGCAAAGCCCACCAATGGAGCCAGCAGGTACTAACTATTACCCAAAGCACCCACATGGAAGCTTTTTTACAAGCTACACCGGCACAGCGTAAAAATGGCTATTGGGTATTGCATTATGGCCATACCATAAAAAACAATTGGCGAAACAAACTACAGCAATGTATACAGCTTTTTGCTTATATAGATGCTATGTGTTCGCTAGCCAAAGCCCAAGTAAAATATAGCCTTACCCTACCCACTTTCTTAGATGAGCCACTGCCCTATATACAGGCACAAAACTTGCAACATTTTTTATTGCCCAATGCAGTGGGCTGCAGCGTGGAACTATCGCCACAAAAAAATTTCCTATTCCTTACCGGTGCTAATATGGCGGGCAAAAGCACTTTTATTAAAAGCTTAGGCATAGCCGTATACTTGGCCCATATAGGCTTGGGCGTACCAGCTAAGCACTTCCGGCTTACGTTGTTTGAAGGGTTGCTGAGCAATATTCATGTAGCAGATGATTTACAGCGGGGCGAAAGCTATTTTTTTAACGAAGTACAGCGGATAAAAAAAATAGTGAGTAGGGTGCAAAACCAGCACAAATGGTTGATACTGATAGATGAAATTTTTAAAGGTACCAATGTGCAAGATGCCATGAAATGTAGCACCAGCGTGATAGAGGGCTTACAAAAAAAATCGAGCAGCTTGTTTGTTACATCTTCCCATTTATATGAAATAGCATCGTTTGTACAGCAGTTCCCGAATATACAATGTAAGTACTTTGAGACCTTTGTGAATAACGATCAATTTAGTTTCAGTTACCAACTAAAAGATGGTGTTAGTAACGATAGAATTGGCTACAGCATTCTTAAAAGAGAAGGTGTGGTAAACTTGCTGAACGAGTTATAAAAACCACATTTCTCGTGCCGAGTACATAGGCCATACTTTTTATGATGCCGATTATTTGGGCAGCATTTCCCGCTATCCGCTTGTAGTCCTCGCTCATGCCCCAAAGCCCCCCAGCCCCCAACGGGGGAGTTGGGGCACTAGCTGTGGGCTACCGCTTCTATCGGGGCTGCGAATAGCTATCGTCATTTCGACATTCTTCGCAACGCGATGAAGGAGAAATCTCATCAAAAAATAGAACTGCAAAACACAAAGGGCACTAATGAAGCAACAAAGGGCACGATGGTGGACATGACGGTTTCCCTCCGTTGGAGGGATTAAGGGAGGCCCTCGTCATTTCGACATTCTTCGCAACGCGATGAAGGAGAAATCTCATCAAAAAAAACGGAATATAAAACACAATCGGCACGAAGAAAAAAATACAAAGAACACTAGGAAAAAACCCATAAAACCGTTCACCACCCACCATTGCTACTAATGTAGTACTTTGCACACATGCAGGCAACGGTATACAAATCTACCGGCAGTTGGTACCAAGTAAAAGCTGCTGATGGCAATACATATAAAGCAAGGATAAAAGGGGTATTTAAAATTGATGGTATTTCCAGCACCAACCCCATTGCCGTAGGCGATACTGTAACCATAGAGTTTGAAAACACCGCCGAAAATACCGTAGTTATAAACGCCATAGAACCCCGTAAAAATTATATTGCCCGGGTATCGCCCCACAATAAAAATGCCCACCATATAGTAGCCAGTAACCTTACCCAAAGCCTGCTATTTGCCACACTTAAAAGCCCTAAAACTTCTAGCGGCTTTATAGATCGGTTTTTGGTATCAGCGGAAAGTCAACATGTACCCGCTATCCTTATTTTTAATAAGGCTGATTTATACAAACAAAAGGAACTAGACACGTTTGAACAATTCAAGGAAACCTATACCAGCTGTGGGTATCAGGTATACTTGTGTAGCTTATTTACCGGTGAAGGTTTGGAACAAATAAAGCACTTGCTACAAAACCAAATTACCTTACTTACTGGCCATAGCGGTGTAGGCAAAAGCACCTATATTAATACCCTTTTTCCACAGTTAAGTTTACGTACCCAAGAGGTAAGCGACTGGAGCGGCAAAGGCCTGCACACCACCACTTTTGCCGAAATGTTTGATGTACCTGGCGGTGGCCAGTTAATAGATACACCGGGTATAAGAGAACTAGGCGTATTTGATATAGAACGAACAGAACTAGCCCACTATTTCCCTGAAATGCGTGCCGCCATGCACTTATGCCAGTTCAATAATTGTATGCACATAAACGAACCTAACTGTGCCATTAAGGAAGCGGTAAATATGGGTGCCATTACGGTAGATAGGTATGCTAGCTACCTAAGCATTTTAGAAACTATGCCGAAGCCGAGGTAGTGGCCAACTGAAAATGCTGGTACACAATACTTGCCTTAGATAAACCAACTATTTCCGCTAGCTCCTCCTTCGATTTTGCTTGGATATTTTTGACCGATTTAAACGCCCGAAGTAAATCGGTAGCGGTTTGCTTACCAATGCCTTTTATATCTTCTAATTCATTTTTAAAAGTGCCCTTGCTGCGTTTATTTCTATGGAAGGTAATACCAAAACGGTGCACCTCATCTCGTATAAATCGAATGAGCTTTAAACTATCGCTACTCCAACTGAGTTTGATAGATTCACTATCGCCGGGGAAAAATATTTCCTCCTCATTTTTTGCCAAGCCTACTACTACCATTTTCCCCTGTAGCCCTAACGCATGAATACTTTGCATGGCTGCACCTAACTGGCCCTTACCACCATCAATAATTACCAGCTGTGGCAGGGATTTTTTTTCTTCCAACAAGCGTTTATAACGGCGGTGTACTACTTCGCTCATGGTAGCAAAATCGTTGATACCTTGTACGGTTTTCACATTGTAATGCCTATAATCGGCCTTGCTAGGCATGCCGTTTCTAAAACAAACCATGGCACTTACTGGAAAACTACCCTGAAAATTACTGTTATCAAAACATTCAATATGTAAGGGTGGCTGTGGTAGCTTTAAATCGGTTTGTAATTGAAAAATTACTTCCTTTTTTTCTTCATCGCTTTTACCTTCTAACTGTAGTATTCTCTTTTGCTTCAGTTCATATTGAAAGTATCGTACATTTTTATCGCTCAGTTCCAACAGTTTCTTTTTATCGCCGCCCTTGGGTATGGTATATACTAAATTTTCTATGGGTAAACTCACTTGCATAGGTACCACTATTTCGTTTGCTAAGCTGTTAAACTGCTCCCGCAAGTGCATGATAGCAAATTCTAATACTTCATTATCGGTTTCTTCGGCTTGCACCACTAGCTCTATGGTATGGGTTTGTACGATGGTACCGTTTTGCACCATTAAATAATTTACATAAGCCGTTTCGTGTTCCTTCAAAATGGTGAATACATCTATATTGTGTAAATGACTGCTTACAATAACGCTGCGTGACTGATAGCTTTGTAAATGTTCTATTTTCTTACGAATCATTTCTGCTTTTTCAAAAGCATAATCGGCGGCATACTGCTGCATCATTTGTGTGTACTCCGCAATAATAGGTTGCAAATTCCCTTTCAATAGCTGCCT
>RDXK01000225.1 GCA_004292605.1 Bacteroidota bacterium | reverse complement strand
CCCACTTGCTGAATTCGCTCTACATTTTGTATGCTAGCCCCGCCAAATTTGTATACCTGCATGCTGTGTTTTTACTTTGCTAAGCTTTGTATAATATCGTACTTTGTTACTATTTGGTAATCGCCTTTTTCATCAAGCGCTAGTACCGCACCATTCTCCTTGTTAATTAAAGTACCCAGTTTTTCTATGGGTGTGCTCATATCTACCAGCGGGTAGCTATGCTCCAGCACATCCGCCACGGTTAGTTGGCGTACATCGGTATCGGCCAGCATTTTTTGAAACAGTCCACTTTCGCTAATACTGCCCACTTGCTCTTTGCCATTTAGCACAGGTATTTGTTCTATATCGTATTTTTTCATAAGGGCTATAGCTTCGGTTACCTTATGCTGAGGTTCCACCGTTATTAGCTTTTTACCTCCTCTGCCGTTCACAATATCCTTAAACGTTTTTACTTCTAAAAACCCACGTTCCATCATCCACTGGTCGTTATACACCTTGCCTACATATCTACTTCCATGATCATGAAACACACATACCGTAACATCGGTAGGTTTTAGCAAATGTTTTAATTGGTACAGCCCTTGTAAGCAGCTACCGGCACTGTAACCACAAAATAAACCTTCTTCCTTGGCTATTCTTCGGGCCACTATCGCACCGTCTCTATCCGTTACTTGTTCAAAACGGTCTATTACACTCATATCATAGTTCTGCGGCAAAAAATCTTCCCCAAAACCTTCACTTATGTAGGGGTAAACCTCATTCATATCTAGCTCACCCGTATTAAAATATTTGGTAAGCAAGCTACCATACACATCTATAGCCCACACCTGTATGTTGGGGTTCTTTTCCTTTAAATATTTGGCTGTACCCGTAATGGTTCCACCCGTGCCGGCTGTACATACAAAATGGGTTATTTTTCCGCCCGTTTGTTCCCAAATTTCCGGCCCCGTACTTTCATAGTGTGCTTGCCTATTTGCCAAATTATCGTATTGGTTCATGTACACACTATTGGGTATTTCCTTACCTAACCGTTTAGCCACACTGTAGTAACTGCGGGGGTCTTCCGGTAGCACATTGGTAGGGCATACTATCACATCGGCACCCACGGCTTTTAATATATCTACTTTTTCTTTACTTTGTTTATCGGTGGTTACAAAAATACATTTGTAGCCTTTTACACAGGCGGCAAGGGCTAAACCCATTCCCGTATTTCCGCTAGTACCCTCTATAATAGTTCCGCCGGGTTTTAGTCGGCCTTCCTGCTCGGCCACTTCCACCATTTTAAGGGCCATACGGTCCTTAATACTATTGCCCGGATTAAAATAATCCACTTTTGCGAGCACCAAGCCAGGTACATCTTTGGCTACTTTGTTCAACTTTATGATGGGCGTATTACCTATAGTTTCTAATACGTTATTCTTAATATTCATATACTAACAGTTGTTTGCAAATGTAGTGGGTTTGGGCATGTCCCCCAAGCCGCTGCCTGCTCTGTACTGCTATCAAATTTCGTGGCTTGTGGGCCGGGCTGTTCGCTGCTAGTCCTCGCCACCTACAGCAATTGTAGGCGGCTGTGGGCTATCCGCTGCCATCCCTCATGCGGTAGGGTTGTCAGGTTGTATCGTTTGTGCCTGCCATTCGGCTATAAAAAAATGGAGTAAAATTGGGTCGACTGACAATTTTTCACACTACCTGAAGTGGCATAATCATTGACCTTGCCAACGTAATTCACAAAACAGAAATTCACAGTTATGGGAAAAATAATAGGAATAGATTTAGGTACCACCAACAGTTGCGTATCGGTACTAGAAGGTGGTGAACCAGTAGTAATTGCCAACGAAGAGGGTAGAAGAACCACCCCATCCGTAGTGGCTTTTTTAAAAAATGGCGAACGTAAAATTGGCGATCCTGCCAAGCGTCAGGCCATTACTAACCCGAGAAACACCATCAGCTCCGTAAAGCGTTTTATGGGTCGCCGTTTCGATGAGGTTACCGAAGAAATTAGCCAATGGAGTTATGGTATTACCAAAGGCGATAACAATACAGTACGGGTAGATATTGACGGCCGTTTGTACACCCCACAGGAAATTTCTGCAATGGTGCTACAAAAAATGAAAAAAACTGCCGAAGATTATTTGGGTCAGGAAGTTACCGAAGCGGTAATTACCGTTCCTGCCTACTTTAACGATGCTCAGCGCCAAGCTACCAAAGAAGCCGGCGAAATTGCTGGTTTAACTGTTCGCCGTATTGTAAACGAACCTACAGCCGCAGCACTAGCTTATGGTTTAGATAAAAAGAACAAAGAGCAAAAAATTGCCGTGTTCGATTTGGGTGGCGGTACGTTTGATATTTCCGTGTTGGATTTAGGAGATGGTGTATTTGAAGTAAAAAGTACCAACGGTGATACCCACCTTGGTGGCGACGATTTTGATAAAGTAATCATGGATTGGTTAGCCGACGAATTTAAGGCCGATGAAGCCATAGATTTACGTAAGGATCCCATGGCATTACAGCGTTTAAAAGAAGCCGCTGAAAAAGCAAAAATTGAACTAAGTTCTTCTTCTGAAACTGAAATCAATTTACCATATATCACCGCCGTAGACGGTGTGCCTAAGCACTTGGTGAAAAAATTAAGTCGTAGCAAATTCGAAGCTATAGCTGATAGTTTGTTTGCACGCTGCTTAAAGCCTTGCGAAGCTGCTTTAAAAGATGCTGGTTATTCACCTAGCGATATCGACGAAGTAATTTTAGTAGGTGGTAGCACTCGTATACCTAAAGTACAAGAAATAGTAGAGAAGTTTTTTGGCAAAAAGCCTAACCGTAGCGTTAACCCAGATGAGGTGGTAGCTATTGGTGCCGGTATCCAAGGTGCGGTATTGACTGGTGATGTAAAGGATGTATTGTTACTAGATGTTACACCACTTGGCCTAGGTATAGAAACTATGGGCGGTGTGATGACCGTGATGATACCAAGCAACACCACCATACCTACCAAAAAAACAGAAGTGTATTCTACCGCTAGCGATAACCAGCCTGGTGTACAAATACACGTGTTACAAGGTGAACGCCCTATGGCCAATCAAAATAAGAGCCTAGGTATATTTAACTTAGATGGTATACCACCAGCACCTCGTGGCGTGCCCCAAATTGAAGTAACTTTTGATATAGATGCAAACGGTATTTTAAATGTTAGCGCTAAGGATAAAGGCACTGGCAAAGAACAAAAAATACGTATTGAAGCTGGTAGTGGTTTAAGCAAGGATGAGATAGAGAAAATGAAAGCTGAGGCCAAGGCCAATGAGGAAAGCGATAAAGCGGCTAGAGAAAAAGTAGAAAAACTGAACCAAGCCGATAGTTTAATTTTCCAAACGGAAAAGCAACTGAAAGAGTTTGGTGAAAAAATACCTGCCGATAAAAAGGCTCCGATAGAAACGGCATTGACCAAGTTAAAAGAAGCCCATAAAACACAAGATGCTGCACAAGTAGATGCTGCCCTAGCAGAAATGAATGCTGCTTGGACGGCTGCTAGCGAGGATATTTACAAAGCACAGCAAGCTGCCGGTGAGCAAGGTGGTGGTGCACAAGCTAATGCAGGTGCCGCTAACACCAAGGATGAAACCGTTACCGATGCTGAATTTGAAGAAGTAAAGTAAGATAGGTAGGAATAGTTTATACGGGCGGCCGCAGGCCGCCCGTTTTGTTTTAAGGCGTGTTTATTGCATTTAGGGTTGGCTTACGTGCATACATAATGTTAGCAATAGGTACTAATTGGTTTTTGGTTTATGAATACGAATGGCGTAGCCAAGGTTTTCACTCAATTTTAGCCCATTATGTCATATTATATAATCGGATACTAGTAACACATAAGAAAACGTCAAAATCAACACTATCTAAAATTTTAATATTATTTTAATTTAATTATCTTTTCTTAATTTAAGGTTGTTCTAACTTTAATTAAAATTTAACGATTTTTCAGGTCGGTCGTCGAGTAATATTTCTCGCTTGCCGTCCATTATTAAGGAATTAAAGTTAAGTTTCTAGTAAACATCTACGCAATGAAGCAAACCTATTCGTCTAGTAAAAGCCCACCGAAATGTCCCATTTTCAAGTCATCAAATTTTATTAAAAACAAAACCAAAACAATGCGATATTTTTTTTTAAATATTACACTAATTCTAGCAATTATAGGAGTGTTATCATGTAACAAGAAAAATAGCGATAGCACCGAAACAGGGAATTTCAATTCAGTTAAAGTCATTAGTCAAAATTTACGAGCCGCAAATACACGTAAAGCGCTTTACGAGTTTGGACAACGTGGAATGTCACCTACGAGTAATGGTCGCGGGCAGGCTACACTGAACTCATTTGATTATACTAACTTTGAAATTAACCAAGCTGATTTTCAAAATTTCTTTCATGACATCATTGAGCCTAATATTACAAATGTGGCTGACGTAGGCGTGAATCCTTTAGACATAGTAATTTACAGTAGCGTGGAAAATAGTACTGGCAATATTTCAGATGTGTTAGGATTTAATGTACTGTATGGTAGAGAAAACAATAGCTTTTACGAACATCGATTTTATCATAAAGTAAACAATAGTTTTGTTTTAGTGCCTACACTTACTGTGGAAACTTCAACTATTCAGTTACGAGATATCGCAGCGGTTGCGTTAGAGTTTAAGAAGTCGTTCAATAACATTTATTGTACACATTTGAGCATTTTTAACGAAAATTATACCGGACAGGTTGCAGCAGATACGATGGATAATGGACGTATCGCAAAAGCGTTAGCGGAGCTAAATTATCCGATTGTGAACGATGTAAATAAGGTATTGGCGTGCAGACCTGAACAATGTCCTGCTGGAAACAAGGAGTGCGTGAAAAATCCAAGAGGGCATTTATGCGATCAGGTTAAACCTTGGATTTGTCAACAACGTGCTATCGAGGTACTAAATCAGACAAGTGCGTCAGTCAAGGACCAACGAGAGGCATTCGCTTACGGTTTTCGAGATAATTTTATGACTGGTAAAGCAATTGGCAACAAGTATATGGAGTACTACGCTAGGCTGGGTGATTTGAATCGTTCCTATAAAATCATTAACTTGTATAACGCAAGCTACTTTTTAGATTTCTTGTTGCAAACTCACCAAGTTGCCTCTACACTTTCCAGCGGAAATGATACAGATATAGTCATATCTAATTTGTATTTTACAAACGCGATGGAAGTAATAGCCCTTTATAAAAGCAAAACGCAAAATTCAGATTATCATGCTATTTTAAATGATATCGAGAGCGACCTTAATTTTTTTAAAGGTAAATCTAGGGCGGAGGTCATTTCTGCTTTACAATAACGAATAGTGGAAAATATAGCTTACAACAATAAATATACCTCTATGCGTTTTTCGCCAGCAATTGTTGCGTCCTACATAATGTATTTCCTGAGTTTAGTCTTCTTTTTGATAGTAAATTTTGTATCCATCAATTTGTTAGAGTTTTGCTTTGGTAGCGGACTGACCTTTAGTATTAGCGGAAAGTTCTGTGATATTCCACCTAGTTTTGTTGCTCCTTATGCTACAGAACTATTATCGGTGGTATTAACTTTGGTGCTTCCTTTAGGTATTTATACTTTGTTGACTCGTTTAAAATCAGTTAGTTTAGGAATGAGCTTTCTAGCTAAAATGATGCACAGTGTTCTGCTAGCAAATGTAGTGTTTGTATTTTTTGGTTTATTCGATCAGTTGTTGGGTACTAATTTTAAGGAGTATTTTTTCTGCAATAAATATGTTCAGTATGCCAGCTATTGTATCACTGGAACTTCCTTTGGTCTATCATTAGCGGTAGGAATCATTACCCTGTTTTTGGCAGGTAAGACACAACTAAAGCAAAATTTGATTTATTTGTTTACTGCAATTATTGGTACTATCGCGTTTAGTTTATTGGTACTTCGTAACTTGTAAAGAGTTTGTTTTAGAAGCTGGTAAGACTCTATTTCCAAACAATTTTAGTAGCCGAATCCCTTGCCAGAATACTTTCAAAGGTAGGATTCTGCTTTAATACTAAACAGCCCTTAGTGAACGAGGATTTACATAAAATAGTTTTTACGGGCGGCCGCAGGCCGCCCGTTTTGTTTTATAGCTAGTGGCTGATGCTAATTATTCAACCCGCTCGTTAGCCTTATTGCAAGAAACAGGATAGCTACAGAATTTGCCCCAACTATTTATCTAGCTCCGCCTGCATGGTGTCTATAAATTGGGCTACATGCCATCCATCCATCAACGCATGGTGACCGTGTACCGCAAGCGGCATCAGTTGCCGTCCATGGCTCTCAAACATTTTTCCAAAAGTAATTTTAGGACAGCTATCTGGCACTTGAAAGGGGCGGGCATGACTAACACTGGTAAACTGCAACCAAGGCACACTGCTGCAATGCAGTACATTATCGGCCCCAGTACTGGGTAACAGTGTGTTGGTACTACGTACCCGGTCTATCTCTTTTTTAGCATGCTCTGCAAATTCTACAAACGATGGATAGTAAGTAAAGTAACCAAAGCCAAAACTGCCGTTTTCTCTATTGATAGTGGGCGATGCATGTACCTCGTCAAATTCGTATAAAACATCGTCTATAATTCGGTATTTAAAATTGGGAATGCTGTTGGCTGATACTAGTGCTTTGTGCAAATAGTATAAAAAAAAGCTATATCCTTGCTGCTGGCACATAGCGTAAGCCTGGGAAACATCGATATTTACCGTGACACCAAAAAAGGGTTCCGTAAACCCTTTGAAAAATAAATAATGTTCTTTTCTATTCCAGTTATCAATTTCTATCAGCCGTTTCATAGCAATAAATTTTTCACCTCGCTAATATCCTTTAATTGATAGAATTTTTCGTGTTCTATTTGGTGCTCCACTTTTTCATGCTCCCAAGTAATATGGAAAGGAATGTGCACACCGTAGGCACCCATTTCTAGTAGCGGAAGCACATCGCTTTTAAGGCTATTGCCTATCATCATAAATTGGGCGGGTTCCACTTGTAAGCGACGTAGAATTTTGTGGTAGTCACTTACCTGTTTTTCACTCATCACCTCTATATGATGAAAATATTTTTCTAAACCACTTTTTGCCAGTTTTCGTTGTTGATCTAGCAAATCGCCCTTGGTAGCTACTATGAGTGTATAATGCCCTTGCAAGGCTTGCAGTGTTTCCTCCACCGCAGGTAACAGCTCTATCGGTTTGGCCAATAATTCCTTGCCTAAATCTAAAATCTTACTAATTGTTTTACTATTAATAGTATGG
>RDXK01000224.1 GCA_004292605.1 Bacteroidota bacterium | reverse complement strand
ACATGGTTGTTTAGGTTAGATGGTAAACCGTTTTGCTGTGTAAACTGCTCCACTTTTTTTGTGGTAAGCGAAATTTGATACACGCCACGATACGGGTGCGATATCCAAACCAAATTCTCCACCGTATCTACCTCTACATATCGGGCCGATACTTGCAAGGCATTCCAATCCCATAGTTTTTCATAGCCTGTGCTTGTTTTTTTCAGTAGGGCAATGCCGTTATAGTTACCTGCCACTACGGTTTGGTTGCCCGCTTCCTTAAAAATCCAGTAACCGGTGCTTTTATCTATAGCTTTTAAACCATTGTTTTGAATAGTAAAACAGCCATCATCGGTACCGGCTAACAATTGGTTATCTATAGTTGCTACTCGCCAGCTTAGCCCACCTGCTATTTTTTCAATCGCATCGGCTCGGTAGGTAAAACTTTGGTTGGTACCCAATGGTGCTTTATAAATGCCATTAGCTAGGGAAAAGTACAAAAAGTTGTTGGCCACCGTGGCACTGTAACCTCCGGCCCCATTAAAAACGGCGGCGTTTACCCAAGTAATGGGGTACCTAACATCCATTACGGAAATTCCTTCTTCCAATCCTAGCCAAATATTGGCCTGCTTATCTTCAAAAATGTACTTTACATTATTACTATTTAGCCCCTTTGCCGTGGTAATTACGCCTTGCACATTACCTGCAGAATCTGCCTGAACCAAGCCATTTTCATAAGTGCCAAGTAAAAGCTGCCCACTTTGTAACTGTTTAGCATGGGTAAAATGCATGCCGCTGGCATTGGGTAAGCCTTGCAAACTAAACCGCACCAACTGGTTATTGGTTAACAAAAACAAACCATTGTTACTAGTGGTTACCAAACTGCTACTATTAAACGGTGTAGTACTGGTAATAAGTGTAGTGCTATCAAAATTAGTAGTAGCTATACTACCATTTTGCCAAAAACGGGGCTGTTTTCCACGCTCATGTACCACTACTTTGCCTTGGTGCTTGCCTAAAAAATACCACTGTGTGTTGGTACTATGGCAGGTAATGGCGTTGTTTTTTAATATAAAAAGCGTAGAAAAGCTTCTAAAATACACTTCATTGTTATGTATTACTATATTCCAAACATCGGCAAACTGCCGTTGGTTTTTGGGAATAAGGGGTACAAGCGACTGATACTTAAGTTTACCTGCTGCATTGGCCGTAAAAAAACCTACTTCATCTTGCCCGCCCACATACAATCGTCCATCGGCTGCCATAGCCATAGAGCGTACAATGGTATTATTGGGTAGCGGATATACGGTCCATTTATTGCCTGTAAAAACCAAAACACCTTCGTTATTGGCTACAAATACACGGCCATCTTTATCGGCTTCAAAAGCCCAGTTTTGGGTGCCGCCGCCATAGTTTGCCTTCGAAAAATTCTTAATATTTAATTGGGCAAATACATAAGTACTCCCGTGCAAAAAGCACAAAAGTAAAAAGGCTGGTAAAAGCCGTAGGCAATGCATTTTCATTTACTAAATATATGATTTCCTTACTGATGTAGTGTAGATGTAGTAAAAACCATTCATTATAAGCTAGTTAGGTGGTTGGATGTAGTAGTGATGTATGGTAAAAATTGGCAATACGCTAGTGGTGCAAATAACTTCACCTCTCCAAATTACCGGGAATTGGCTCCAGCCCAAACCACCAGCAATTTGGAAAAAACGATTGTACACAGCTTAAATTTTTGCCACATGAAAAAAATGTGTTTGCTATGGTTAATGGCTACATTTTACTGCCTTAGTTCCTCGGTTTATGCACAGCAAGTGCAAGTTCAAAACACGGCCGCCGGCCAGCAACTTTTTGTAAATGGTCAGCCATTTTTTGTAAAGGGAATGAACTGGGATTATTTTCCCGTGGGCACCAATTTTACCTACAGTTTGTGGAACCAGTCCGACGATGTTATTAAAGCCGCTCTCGATTATGAAATGCCCCTTTTACAGAATATGGGCGTAAACACCGTACGACAATACACCGGCATACCCGCAAAATGGATTACTTATATTTATGATAACTATGGTATTTACACCATGCTCAACCATAGTTTTGGTAGGTACGGACTTACCGTAAACGGAAAATGGCAGCCAAATACAGATTATGCCAATCCCGATGTTCAAAAACTGCTACTAGCGGAAGCTACCAAACTGGTGCAGGAGCATAAAAATACCCGTGGTGTATTGCTGTTTTTATTGGGAAATGAAAACAACTACGGACTGTTTTGGCGTGGTGCAGAAACAGAAAATATACCCGTGGCCGATAGAAAGTCTACCAAGGATGCCGTGGCCATGTACCAATTAATGAACCAAGCCACCGTAGCTATGAAGGCTGTGAGCCAAAACTACCCCATAGCTATTTGTAATGGCGATTTGCTTTTTTTAGATATCATAGCCAAAGAATGTAAGGATATAGATATACTGGGTGTAAACACTTACCGCGGCAAAACCTTTACCGATTTATATGATGTAGCTGCAAAAACATATAAAAAACCCATTTTATTAACCGAGTTTGGCGCCGATGCGTTTAACACAAGAGCCAATACAGAGGATCAAGCTTTTCAAGCACAAGTATTGGTAAGCAACTGGAAAGAAATTTATGCCAATGCCGCCGGATTGGGTAGAAATAACAACAGTATTGGTGGTTTCACCTTTCAATTTAGCGATGGCTGGTGGAAAACAGGACAAACTACCAATTTAGATCAGCACGACGCAGCAGCCTCATGGAGCAACGGTGGTTACCTGAACGATTATGAAGCTGGCGAAAACAACATGAACGAAGAGTGGTTTGGTATTTGTGCCAAAGGCAAAACCAATGAAAGAGGTACTTACCAGTTGTATCCACGTGCCGCTTATTACGCCCTAAAGGAAGTGCATAACTTTAATGTTTTTGGAAACGACGCTAAAAATCAACTAGCTTTTGTAGATAAAGTAGCTGTAACCGATGCCGTTTTACGTGCCCGTGGCGATAAAGCTGCTTTACAAAGCGAGGAAAAAGGCAAACTATATTTGAGCGATTTACAGGCCAACTTTACCACGTTTAACACAGGTGGTTCACTTATTTCTACACCACAGGCCAATGAAGCTCCGCTAGCCAACGGCTACCCGAATCGCCTTGGGTTCGATCATATGCAATCGTTCAATATTGGTGTTACTGCTAACCCAGCCCCTAACATGACGGCGAACGTACAATTTAACGTACTAGGCAATGTGGCTGAAAACCCCATAGATGAAGTGTTTTACGAAAACCGTGGCCGTAGAGTAACCGTAAACACCCCGCAAGGCCCGCTGGTAATGAATTCCAACAACCGTTTTCAACTATACCGAGCCAGCTATACATGGGATAACAAGAATTTTAAACTACATGGTTTTTACCGTACAGGCCGCTACCATTGGGGGTACGAGGGCGACTTTTTTGGTCTACTACCCGAAACCAACTATGGCCCTAACATAGATATTTATAATGGTGAAGCTCCTTTTGGTTTTGAATTTGAAGGTAAAAAAGCATTGAAAGGTTTAAAAGTAGCTTTTGGTCCGGAACTATGGTGGGGAGCCAACCCAGCTATCATAGCCAAGTACACCCGTACTGTAGGCAAATTTGCCATCACAGGTATTTTTCATGAGGATATTACACAGCGTACCGGTATTCAAAGCTCCTTTGCAGTACCCGTACCCAAAACACGCCGTGCCACACTAGGCATAGCCCGAAAATTTGAAAACTTTAGTTTTGAAATTGGTGGTATGTGGGGTGGCCAGCCGCTGAACGGTAGAACCTTTCAGTTAATGAGAGATGGCAAGGTTTTTCAAGATGAAATTAAAGCAGAAGACAATTTTGGAGGTAAAGTAAAACTCACCTACGCCCGTGGCCCCGTACAGTGGTACGGTTTAGCATCGTACATGGGCTTAGTGGCTAATGGCGGTGTAGACCAAACCAAAACCTTTACCGGCTGGACATTGAAAGATGTAGGTAGCGGAAATATGTACAATGCCCTTACTGGTTTTACCGTAAACGTGGGTAAATTTCAAATTGCTCCGAACTTTTTATACCAAAAACCACTGGAAGGTGCCATACCAGCTGGTGTGTTAGCCCCTGGCCGACCAAGAAATATACTAGACGATCCGTTTGCTGTACGCTCTAACCGAGAAACAGTGGCCGGCGAACTTTTGTTAACCTACGACCCTACGCCAGGCACTTGGATGTACGAGTGGGATAACGACCGTACCGAAGACGCCAAATTTGCTGCTAGTGCTGGCTTTGTTTACAGGCATTTACCTACCGTACAGGATGCTGCTATTGGTATTTTAGCCAACAGAACTTTGTTTGCTTTTCCCGGTTCGGCGCCTGCACAAGATTTGTGGGAAACCAATATTCGCCTAGTATCTAAATTAAATCCACAGTTTGGCATCATAGCCAATGCCTACTTTGGAAATGGACAAGCCAATGGTAATAATACCAGAACCATTTACCGCCAAGGGGTAGATATTAGAACCATTTACAAAAAAGTAAAACTTACCACCATTGCTAGGTTTAACGATTGGGGTCCGTTCGATTATCACCGCGATTTTAACTTAACATTCCCTATGCAATTAATTGCCGATATTTCTACAGAAATAGGCAAGCCAGATTGGTTTATGCTACCCGGTACCAAAATTGGGTTTAGAGGCACTTACCGCACCCTAAACCAATATTCACCAAGGTACGCACCTACTAAAACTATTGACCCTGCTGGTAATGTAGTGCCAGACCCTACAGCCCTTGGCTTTCCTAACGGAAACGAGTGGGAACTACGCACCTATATTCAAATTAGCATTGGTAGATAATAAAATAAAAAACATATAAAATAATTGGTATGAAAATGTATATCACAAAATCAGTTCTGTATTGCCTGATGGCCGTACTAGCCGTAACCATTATTGGATGTAAAAAAAGAGACATAGCCGATTTACAGGCGGTCGAGTTTCCTAAAAATGGCGATGTTTTTATAGATGATTTTACCGGCGATTTACAGTTTGCCGCTTTTGGCGGGTCCGATGTAAGAGCCTTTCAAATAGAAACCCGAGAAACCTATAATAACTCACGACAATCTATGCGGTTTGATGTGCCCGATGCCAATAGTGCTAGCGGCTCCTACGCTGGTGGTGTGTTTTATAGCACCGTAGGTAGAAACCTAACCAACTTTAATGCTCTTACTTTTTATATAAAAGCAAACGTGGCAGTAAATATTGGCGAAATTGGTTTTGGAAACGATTTAGGCGAAAACAAGTTTGTAGTATCTATTAGTAACCTACCCGTTACTAGTGGCTGGCGTAAAGTAATTATACCCATTCCAGATGCTGCAAAACTTACTGCAGAAAGAGGTTTATTGTATTTAGCCTCCGGCCCCATTAACAACAGAGGCTATACTTTTTGGGTAGATGAAGTAAAGTTTGAAAAACTAGGTACCGTGGTTCCTGTAGAATCTTCTATTATGAATGGTACCAACACCTCCATCACTACTTTTATTGGTGTTACCACACCCATTACAGGTTTAACTTCTACGTTTAACTTACCCAATGGTGTAAACCAAACAGTAAACCTAAGCCGTAACTACTTTGTGTTTAATAGTTCCAATGCAGCTGTGGCCACTATTAGTAATACAGGTGTAGCCACATCGGTAAGTGCAGGCACATCTGTAATTACAGCCACTGTAGCAGGCGTGCAAGCAAGGGGTAGCCTTACTATTAACTGCCAAGGTGTTTTCACCCGGGCACCCATACCTACCCGTAGCCAAGCCGATGTAATTTCTATATTTTCTGATGCGTATACCAATGTACCTGTAAATTATTATAATGGTTATTGGGCACCGTTCCAAACCACTGTTTCCAACGATTTTACGGTGCAGGGCGACAATGTGTTGAATTATAATAATTTCAACTTTGTAGGTATAGAATTTAGTGCACCTACGGTAAATGCTACTAGTATGACTCATTTTCATATGAACGCATTTTTCCCCGGAACTGTGGCACCTGGCCGTCAATTACGTGTAATACTGGTAGATTTTGGCGCCAATGGTGTTTTTGGTGGTGGCGATGATACACGGCACTCTACTACATTTACTACGCCCACCCTGGTTTCTAGAAGCTGGGTAACCATCGATATTCCTCTGGCTAATATGACAGGTTTGGGAAGTAGAAATAACATAGCTCAAATTATTTTTGAAGGAGGCGATGGCTCTACTATGTATGTAGATAATGTGTATTTCTATCGTATACAAACCGCACCTACCACAGCCGCTCCTACGCCTACAAGGCCAGCCGCCAATGTGCTATCAGTATTTAGCAATGCTTATACCAATATTCCGGGAACCGATTTTAATCCAAACTGGGGCCAAAGCACACAGGTAAGTCAGCTACCTATTGCTGGAAATACTACGCTTAGGTATGCTAATTTTAACTACCAAGGTACACAGTTTGCTACCGCACAAAACGTATCTACATTTACGAATTTTCATATCGATTATTTTTCGGCTAATGCTACTACACTACGTGTGTTTTTAATTAGCCCTGGCCCAGTAGAGCGGTCGTTTACACTTACCGTACCTACTAGCGGCTGGAACAGTGTGGATATTCCCATGTCGGCCTTTAACGGCGTAAATCTTTCCAACGTTATTCAATTGAAATTCGATGGTGGTACGGGTAGCGATGTGTTTTTAGATAACCTGTATTTCTGGCGCTAAAACACGTAGGTTCTTTATTTCAAGTAATAATTAAAACTCTTTATATGTATTTTGGAAACTGTATAAAAAATTTAGCCTCCTACATAAGTATATGCAGCGTAGGCCTAATAAGCCTTACCAGCTGTGAGAAAAAAGCTGAACAAACACTACCAGAAAGAAAATGGCAACTAGCCTGGAGCGATGAATTTGCTGGCACCACGGGTACACTGCCAGATAGTACCAAATGGGTATTTGATATTGGGCGTGGCCCGGGTAACGATGGCTGGGGAAATGCAGAGTTGCAATTTTATACTAATAGGCCCAACAATGTTTCTTTAGATGGTACGGGTAACTTAGTAATTACCGCCCGTGCAGAAAATTTTTCTGGAGCAGGATTTACATCGGCACGTATAAAAACAAAAACCAAGTTGGAGCAAAAATATGGTCGCTTTGAGGCACGTATAAAAACCCCTTATGGCCCGGGAATTTGGCCAGCGTTTTGGATGTTGGGTGCCGATATTGATACCAATCCATGGCCTAACTGTGGCGAAATAGATATTATGGAAAAGCGTGGTCAGGAACCG
>RDXK01000031.1 GCA_004292605.1 Bacteroidota bacterium | reverse complement strand
AAAACGAGCTCAAAACGAGCTCAAAACGAGCTCAAAACGAGCTCAAAACGAGCTCAAAACGAGCTCTTAAATTATTCACCATTTTTATCTTTTTGATGAGTATGGTTTTATTCAATGCTTGTAGGAAGGCAGAAGAAAAGGTACACCCCGAAAATCATCAGCCTCAAAAACTACAAAAAAAACAAATGGGCGTTCAACTTAAAAATCCATACAAAAAAACTTTGATGGATTCTGCCTATCAACTTGTAAAGGAAAATAATCCAAATTTACCTCATTTAACTATCAGAACGACACATTTGTATGTCAAGTTTATGCCTGCGGATAGTCTGCAAATGGAGGCAATCTCTTGCGATACAGTGTTATCTTTTGAGAGTTATCCTTTAGATTACCGATATGAAGTAGGAGAAGACCCTAATGAGTTGGCTGAACTTGTAGCAGCAGATACGTTTAAAAATCAAATTCCAAGCCCTCAATATACTTGTGTGCCTGTGGGTTATACTATGCCCGCAAATATTCCTTATGAAATATTAGCAGAGTTGTATATTCCTGAATTGGATAAATTTATTACTGATGAAGAAGGAATAAAAACAGACTATGAAACCATTGTCGATTCTTTAGAAACACGTGCTTTCAATATGACAGGCAATGATATAGATGAAGAAGATGGAGAAATAGCAGGCAGACCTACTACCAAAAGCCATCGAAGTAAATTTAATCCCTCAGGCAGAGTACAAAGAGAAGATGATTTAGTAGGCACAGTGCCTGTGCATGGTTGCAAAGTAAGAGCAAGGCGATGGTTCAATATCCAAACTACCTTGACAGATGGTAATGGTAATTATAGAATTACTTATCGTTTTAGAAGACCTGTTAATTATTCTATTGTTTGGCATAGACAAGATTTTGAGATAAGGCGTGGCGCTTTGTTTTCTTCTATTCATAGAGGACCCAAAAGAAAAGGAGATTGGAATCCCCATTTTTCAAGGTCTTTGAATGAAAGACAATTACATTTTGCAGTAATTTTTCAAGCGGCACACGATTATTATTACAATAGATTAGTTGATATTCGTACTCCACCTGTGAAAAGAGTGTTACGACACTTGAGAATTTCAAGTATGAATCGAGACAAAGGAAATACAGGAGGAGATTTTGCAGCATGGCGTTGGTGGATAGGTTGGCCTGATATTCGTATATTCAGCCCAGGTGCATCTACACAAAATACTTATGCCACTACTATTCACGAATTAGCACACGCTTCACATTGGGCGATGATAAACAGAGGCTTAAGGTGTATTGATGCACCTGTGGCGGAAAGTTGGGCAAGTGCCGTTGAGCATTTTTTCACTAATGAAAGATATGT
>RDXK01000223.1 GCA_004292605.1 Bacteroidota bacterium | reverse complement strand
ACCTATAACGTTCTTCTCTTGTTCCGATAGTACTATCATCCTTCCATCAAATTAGGAGGTATATTTTTATATAATTTACGAAAGCTGTATAGCCCTTTCTCAAGCTTATCATTCGAAGTTTTAGACTAATAAAAATCAATGCCAAATACCCAAGTCGCAGACTCTCCTGCTCATTATACATCCGTAGTCCGCTACGCTTAAGACTACGGATAATGGGTATTTATTTCACTTCCTCAAAATCAATATAATCCCCTTTTTCAGTAGGGGCGTTTGGCGGCGTGCTTGGTGCACTTTTTGGTTGCTGATACCCTTGGGCTTGTGTATGCTGCTGAGCCTGACGCTGCATGGCCTCCATTTGCTGCTTCACTGCTTTGGTAGTTTTGGTTACTGGTATTACTATACCAAATATAAATCGGTATAAAGCATATACTATTAAACCCCAAAAAATCATCTTTAACATGTACCAAAAATACTACAGTACTTGCCAAAGCCTTGTTATAAATAGGTAACAACGCTTATAATTGGGGTACAAACGGTTACTAAATAAGCCTAGTGGTAAATACCTATTACTCTCTTTTTACTATCAAAACCCAATCGCCCTCTAACAATAAATACCCCATTTCAAAAACAAAATGGTACATATTTCCTTTTTTATTGGTGTATACATGGGTATGGTACGTAAAATTAAAGCCCGCATCTAGCAGTTTTACTTTGGGGTGTTTTACCATTTCCTCGGCGCCAAGAAAATCGGCTAAAATTTTTCTATTTCGCTTTAGCGCCTGCAATATGTTTTTTACTACTGCAGGCACATCGGCCCCTTGCCTATTATTGTAATTATTTCTACAATAATCATCGCAAAATTTTTTATCTATCCGCCCCTTTAATTTTTTATTGCAGCTAAGGCATTGTTTTTCAGGCATCATACTTCATAAGCGTTCTAGCTGTTAATGTACATATTATTCCTCATCTAACCAATCGCTTGGCAGCTCGCCAGTGGGTAAATATTGTTTATGAAAGTTACAGAAATAGCAGTCGGCCTTACCGCAACCCGTATAAAAATCGTGTGCCATTATTCGCTGGTGTACGGTGGTAATTTGCTGTGTTACAGTAGCTATATCTTCCGGGGTTATAATTACTTTTTCCTGCGTAAGTTGCTTATCATCGTTTGGTTCTATAAAATCAAACACTACCTCCTGTACCGGTAATTTAATGGCGTCGGTTTTTTGCGATAATATTTTATAGAAAACCGCTTGGCGCCAATAGTCGCCACCATTCGGGTCGGCTTCGTGTGGGCGGTTTAGTTTCTTTTTCGCGTTGGCAGGTTTGCCAGTTTTATAATCTATAATTTGTACATAATCGCCCGAGCCACCTGCTACTATCTTATCTACTTTTCCACGCAACTTTATTTCTTCATTTACCCGTATATCTAATTCTAACGATACGGGAGTGAGCATATCTTGTGCATAGGTATTGTAATAATTAGTAAGTATGGTAGTACCGTACTCCAAGCGGCGGGCAAAACCTTGTGCAGTAAAATGTTCCCGCTGGTTATCCATCATATTTTTAAAAGTGTTTAACCAATAGCTGAATGGTGGCTTGTTACCTTGCTTTTCCTGTATGTACTTACCCACAAAAAATAGGGTTTCATGTATGGCAGTTCCAAAGCTGGCTGTTTCATTTTTACCACTAGGTATGCGTATTAAATTGCTATAATAAAACCGCAATTGGCAGTTTAAATAGTTGTTCAATGCCGTAACGTTCATAGTAAAACTACTGAGTAACCTGCCTACAAATTCTGTTTCTAATTCTTGGGCTTTAGGTGGCGGAACGTTTTGTAAAAATAAACTATTGAAAGCCAATAAATCATCTGGCGTATAGGTAGTTTTATGTACGCCTACTCCTATACTTTCTAAAATTTCTGCTATAAACATGCTAGGTACTTCCTCATTACCTTTTAGCAAGTTGGTGGTATAGTAGCTTAAATGTAAATGCTGCTCTGCACGGGTTATGGCCACAAAAAATAAACGCCGAATTTCTTCCTCATCAGTACTTTCTGTAGTAGCGAGTACGGTATTGGGTAAAGGGAATTTACCTTGGCTATTCTTTCGTTTATCCTCCCACAAACCTTTGGTACAGCCTACTATAAATACATGCTCAAACTCCAGCCCTTTACAGCCATGTGCCGTTAGTAAATTTACCCCAGCTTCGTTCCCTTTTATTTGAACAAATGGCAGGCTTATACCTTCTGCCTGCATAGCTTCAAAAATACTTACTAGTTCGGCAAGGGTAAGGGTGGGTTTCTTATGAGCCTCCTGCTGTACAAAATGCACAAAGGCGGTAAGCTTTTGCAGCTGCTCATGTTTATTAGGCTGCTGTAGGGCATGGGCCACACAGCCACTTTGGTGCAGCACCATTTGAATAATTTGTAGCAAAGGCATTTCTGCCACGGCTGTTAAAAATTGCTCCATAAACTGTGCGGCTTTTTGCAGTGGTGTAGGCGCTGTATTAAATAATTCAGCGGGGTTGATAATGGGTATTCTTTGCTGTAAAACCTCTCTCAGTGTTTTGGGCTCTGGCCGCCTATTGGTAGATGCGGTGGCTGCTAATTTAGCAATGTCGATAGGAGCAATTCCCCACCAGTTAAAATGCAGTATCGTAAACAAAAGTGCATCGCCACCAAAAGGCATATCAAACTCATCTCTAGCATAGGTGAGTAGCTTTACTAGTTTTTCTATCAACGCATCCTGCAATAGGTTTACGTGCTTTTTGCTATAATAAGGTACACCTATTTTTTGCAGATACGCTTGCAGCTGAACGCCATAACTATTTTCCTTATATATTATGGCAATATTACCGGGTTTAGTACCTTGCTGTAGTAGGGTTTGAATTTGTAAAGCAGTAGCCGCCATTTCTACTTCCTGTGTAGGATACTCAGTAATAACGGGTAGTTCACCCGCTGAAGTATACTTACTATTGACAGCGGTAAGTACTTTGGTAAGATGCTCAATTTTATTTACTAAGCGGTTCTCATTTTTATGGATGATGACTTCGCTGGTTTGTAAAATAGTTTGGGTACTTCTATAGTTTTTGGTAAGTACTACGGTGGTTAGGTGCTCCTGAAACCTAGTAGCAAAATTTACCATGTTTTCAATATTAGCCCCTTGGAAACGATAAATACTTTGATCATCATCGCCCACCACAAACACATTGGGCACACCCCAATAATTGGTAAGCAGCTCCACTATTTTATTTTGTGTACCACTGGTATCTTGGTACTCATCTACCAATACATATTGGTATTGTTCCTGGTATTGCTGTAGCACTACGGGCTGGCTTTCAAACAGCTGTATTACCCAGCCTATCATATCATTAAAATCGTACCGACCCGCCTTTTCCATAAGGGCTAAGTAGCGTGGGTATGCTTCTACAGCAGCTACCAATTTGCTATATTTCTCTACTTCTTTATCTACGGCATCTTGCTTTACATCGCCAGCATTGTACTGCTTGTACTTGCGTTTATAAATGAAATCGGGATTGGTAGCCAGTCCATCTATATACGCATTGATGGCTTGTAGTAAAAAAGTTACCGTCCACCCTTCTTGCTTCATGGTACTGTATAGGTGGTGCAGGCGTTTATAATCGCTATAAGCATTTCCCGTAAGTTTTCGTAGTACACTATCTTTTGGAAATTCATTAATAAATTCCTGAAATAGGGCCACTTGTTCTAGCTCGGTTATTGGCTCCAAGTTTTGCTTTTGCAAAGCATCTTTCTGTTGCTGTATTACTTCGTTACAAAAACTGTGAAATGTGTGGATGGGAATTTTGTAGGCATCGGTTCCTATAAACTTCATCAGTCGTTTACGCATGGCCACCACACCGGCATCGGTATACGTAAGGCATAAAATATTAGCGGGTTGGGCATCTGTTTCTAACAATATTTTACCAATTCTCGCACCTAGAATTTGTGTTTTTCCCGTGCCAGGACCGGCTATTACTAGCACAGGCCCATCTATGGTATCTACGGCAAGCTTTTGCTGCTCGTTTAAGTTTTGATAAACTTGCTGAAATACTTGTAACTGCTGTTCTTTGGTCATGATTTTGCTTTTAGGTGTTTCTATGTGAACTTATTGGTTATACAGGTTGTTTATGTAGGTATGAGCAAAGTATATTCTTTAAAAACAGTACAAACCATGCCTTTGGGTATGGAGCAAGTATGGGACTTTTTTAGCACGCCCGCTAATTTAAAAAATATAACTCCTAGCAATTTAGGATTTAATATAGTAAGTAAGCATCATGGGGAAAAAATGTATGCCGGACAAATTATTGAATACATTGTAAAGCCTGTTTTAGGAATTCCTTTGTATTGGATGACGGAGATTACCCATGTAGTACCGCACCAATTTTTTGTAGATGAGCAACGTTTCGGCCCTTATAGCATGTGGCATCATCAGCATCATTTTAAAGAGGTGGAAAATGGGGTAGAAATGACCGATATTGTACACTACAAACTACCCTTGTGGGTGTTGGGAGATATTACTCACGGCATTTTTGTAAAAAACCAATTGAAAGGAATTTTTGATTACCGGTACCAAGCCGTAGAAAAGCATTTTGGATTTACTAGCATTGGTGAAAAGCAAATATTGTTTGGATAGAAGTTAATTGGGATACTAATTTGGTACCAAGTGTATTGAGTTGTTCCCCTCCATAAAATCTTCGATATGTGTTTTAGTGAAATAAAGTACATCGAAATGGGAATCGTTCATAACTAGAAGATATCGCATGTCTGGCATTATGATAGCACCTGTTCCACACATGATAGGTGTTTTAAACAATAGTCTTTTTAAGAACTTTTGTTCGTCAACTAAAATATTGGTGTTTAGTTTTGTTACTCGATTACAATTTCTTCCTTTTTCACGGAATTTAAATATGGTGATTTGGGGCCTTACCTCTTCCTGTTGAGCTAAATAAGCCTTTTGCAATTTGTTTCTTGCAGCAATAGTTGAGTCGTTACTTCTCATGTCTAAGTTGTGCCAACAATCTGACATGTTAAAATCATACTTAATAAAAATGGTATCCCTTAGCGGCTTTCTGGTAGATAGATATAAAAACTGCTTAAGCTGACTAAACTGTTCATCCGTAAGGGTACCGGTAACAATATCGTATTTTCTTTCTCGGGAACCTAATTGGCCCAATGTGGTATTAGCAAAATGAACAAATAGCAGCAGGTAAATAAAGTGGGGTGCCTTCATGATGTAGTGTGTTTTGGTGTAGACTAAAACTATAAAATTTCCGGAATAAAAATAATTTTTCCGAGGTACAATTTTTCTACGCTTAACGCCATGGTGTAGCCAACAAAAAATTCATTAGTAAAAAATTTCGCAACCACTTCTAAAGTATTTATACTCTTTCACGGTATTTACCGCTCACACAAAGCTCCGCCCATCATCATTGAAAGGGAATATTCCAGCAACGGTATTAATGTAAGATTTTACGCCAATCACTCCCCTATTTTCCCGCAAATGCCTTTGTAATTATTTCGCCTACTTCTTTATCTAGCACGCCGTATTTACCGTATTCCACTACACGGCCCAACTCTTTACCATCTTTATCTAACACTATCACAGTAGGTACATTTTTTATCTGGTAGGTTTCATGCAAGTTATCCAATGTGTGTTTTTTTCTATCTACGCCTACCAGCGTAAGGTGTTTGTAAGCAAAGCCACTACTATCTACCGTTTTTAAAAAGCCGGGTAACAGTGCCTTGGTATCGCCACACCATGTACCACCAAACACTAGTAATTTAATTTCCTTTTCATGTGCTTTCAATGCTTGCATAGCCGCTGCATTGGGCTTACCTATTGTATAATTTTCCTTAAACCAACTGTAGGACGGATTGGTTTCAATTTGCTCCTTGGTAATATACCCTACTAAGTTTTTTTCGGTACCATTGGTTTCTACTACAAAGGCTTTTTTAGTAGTAGTACAGGCTACAGCAAATAAAATGGAAACGGCTACTAGTATTCTTTGTTTCATGATTCTAAATTGGCTTTAAGTTCGGTCAAAAATATTTTAAAATTTTGTAAAGTCTGTTGCAAAAAAACTTGGGTATCTATATTGTTTTTGTTCTCCTCTAGGTATTGCTTTGCCCCTTGAATGCTAAATTTTCTAATACGTAATAAGTAATGAATGATTTGTAAATTCTCCACATCCTGCGGCCTAAACAGTCGGTCGCCCTTTCTTGTTTTTCTAGGTTGAATAATATCAAATTCATTTTCCCAAAAACGCAGTAGCGAAATGTTTACATTAAACCAACTTGCCACCGTGCTAATGCTATAATACTGTTTTTGGTAAAGCTCTTCCTTGCTTGGCACCGATAGTAATTTGGCCGATTCCTCCATTTCCTTAAAACTCAGTCGCCCTCTTTTACCTGCCGTTTCCAAGGGTACCGTAGGTGGGTAGGGTAAGTAATCGGCAGTGGCTACCTCCTGCATGGAATTGTTCGTAACATCCGGTGTATGGATGGGTTCAACAATTCCTTCGGAATCTGCTATCGCAAGTTCGTCATTGGCAGCTGAAATATCGGCAGGCACTATGGGCTCTTGTTCTACGGCATCGTCAGCAGCAGGTAAATTTTCTATAAGTAAATGGGGTGCCTCTTCTACATCGCTTTCTATCGTAACCTGCTCTATTTCCTGTGGCGAGTGGGTGGGCAAGGTTTCGGTGGGTTCAGCAGGTAAAGGTTCCTCTACCAATTCCGCTACTATTGGCTCAGGTAAACTTTCTATTGGTACTGATTCTTTTATATTTTCAGGCAGGTTCGAGTCATTTACCAATGCTTCTTCTGTGGTAGCTGGTGTTTTTAATTTCACCTTAAAACCAGCATTACCATTGTTTACAAAAATGGCATCTTCCGCAGGTTTCTCCGGTAAAATAGTAGCCGCTTTTGCCGAAGTTTTTGTGGGCTTGGAGGGCGGTATAACATTGCCAAATAAATCTAACTGAGCCATAACCAAAAGTAATAGGTATTTAGCACAAATAGCCACTTAAGCTACCGCTATTACAGTATGTTTGTAAAAAAATATCGGCATGCCATTCAGCAAAGTAATCGTATGTGGTGGGGGTACTATGGGGCGGGGCATAGCCCAGCAGGCAGCACAATGCGGTAAACAGGTAGTACTTTTTGATGTGAATGCTGAAACCCTTGTACAAGCCGAAAAAGCTATTGTACAAAATGTAGAAAAATTAGTACAGCGCCAGAAACTTACCCCCGAGCAGCGGGATGATATTTTTGCCCGCTTGGTTTATACCACCGCTAGCCAACT
>RDXK01000030.1 GCA_004292605.1 Bacteroidota bacterium | reverse complement strand
ATCATTTGTAACACGAGTTGTAAGGATGCTTTCTTGCTGATGGCAATGGCTGTTATTGATTTCATGGTACTATTCGTTTAAATTATTGAACAATGTGTTGATACTATTGGATAAATCGTTTAGCAGTTGTTTTACGGCTTTAGAGTATGGGGCGGCGCTAGCGCCGCCTTACTCCTTTTTCTTCTCCCTTGCTATTGAACCAGCATTTGCTCTACATATTTTGTTTGCTGGTTGCTTACGATAACTTGGTACCCACCACGAACCAATGTTTGTGTAGGTAGCACCAAACTGGCATTACCACCCGTGTGTGCATGGTTTTTATGGTACACTACTTGGCCTGTTTTGCTTACTACTTGTACTTGGTACTGACCCGCCGCTAAACTCTGTAACTGTACCACAGCATCGGCGCCTTGGCTGACAATATTGGGTAACAATTGTATACCGCTGGTACCCTTACCACTGCGTAGTAATACTACTTGGCTATACTTGCTTGCTCCTCCTTGGCTTTTTACTTTTACGCGGTAGTAGTTATTGCCTTCTATGGCTTGGCCATCTACTAACTCGTAGCTGTTTTGGTTATTGGCTGGTATGGTTCCTATGGTGTTAAATTGGGTGCCATCTGTGCTTCGTTCTACCTCATAGCGCTGTATGTTCTGCTCTACTCCTACGCTCCAGCTAATATTGGCTACTCTAGGGCTTACCCAGTTGGCCGCCACTCGCTGGAAGTTTACTGGCAGTGTAGCTGCAGGGCGTAGTACTATCTCGAACCGATGGTTGCCTTGGCTAGCCGTATCGGCAGTAACACTAAACTGGTATGCTGTGCCGTTTTGCAATACCTGCTCCTGCTGTAGCCATTTATCTCTTAAAATGGCTTGCATGCCCACTGGTACATCTAGCTGGGTGGTTACCAATCGCATTTGCTTGGCTCTTGCTGCATAAATACCTAGCGGTAGTACGGTACTAGTGTTGGGTGCTGGTAAGCTATTGAGGTATAGCTTTTGGTTATTTGTTATACCATAAACGCTAAACTCGTTCAGCATTTTGCTACCATCAAAAGCATCTATACTATCGGTAGCTCGGCTATTGAATCGCACATAATGCTCATCTATATTGATACCTACACTATCGGTTAGCTCTATGCCTATTTGGTTGGCCACGGCTTGGCTTCTAAAGCCTAGGTTACTCGTAGCATCGCTTTTATCGCTCTCGGCAAATTGGATGGTATTGCTACCACTAGCTATGTTTTCTACTACTACTACTCCCATGGTAGGCAATATATACGCAGCGTTTTGGCTTATGTCGATTGCATCATAACCTCCCCGAGTAGTGTTTTGCTTGTTCGGATTGTATACGTAGGC
>RDXK01000222.1 GCA_004292605.1 Bacteroidota bacterium | reverse complement strand
CCCAAATTTTCAGCCAACAGTACTAGCTGGTTCGGCGTGGTTTTGCTTATGGCTAATTTTACGGTGATAGCGGTTCGTGTATTGAGTTCCTTTTTATAAACTTTCAGTTCGCCGTTGTACAATACACTTACACTATCGCCGTCAAAAGTGCCGTTATCGTACAAATCTATCGTTACAGAATCGTCCTGCACCGGTAATTGTTTGGGTGCATTGTTTACTCGTTTACTGGCCACCGCATTTACCTGTTTTTGTAAGGCAGTGTCCACCGCTGGCGGTAAAGGAATGGCTAGGGTAGGGAGCACAGTAGTATCGGCCTCTAAGCTATCTTTTAGTACTTCAAAAGGTACTTCCTTTATTTGTTTTACAAACTTAATTTGTATGGGTTTGCAGGTATAAGCATACTGCTCGTTGGCGGTAAATGCCCCCGTAAGTGTGCTTTCAGTTTTGCTGGTTTTGAGTATAAATTCTCCCCGCATACTACAATCCACCCCAATAGCTGCATTCACTGTTTTATGTAGAATGATGGGAATAAACTTTAACCGAACCTGCCGAGTGGTATTGTTGTACGTGCCGGATATAGCATTACTAAAATAGCCGTTCCTAAAGTAGTAGTTAAAGCTTCCCGTAACTGTGTTGCCCTTTTGTACCAAAATAAGTTCGCATAAATACGTATTGCTATTGCTTACACCAGCCACTTTACCGGCGCCATACCATTTGCCCGCAACCTGACTTTGTACTTGGCCCACTAGTACCTGCAAAAGAAAACATATAGTAAAAAACCTACTCATATTATTTTTTCAAGGTGGCTTTTAGTTCACGGTCGGTATCACGTTTTTTTATCGTCTCTCTTTTATCGTGTAGTTTTTTACCACGGCCAATGCCTATTTCTACTTTCACCAGCTGCTTTTCATTAAAAAATACACGTAGAGGAACTATGGTAAAGCCCTTTTCTTTGGTAGAGTTGGCTATTTTTTTTAATTCCCGCTTGGTAAGTAGAAGTTTACGGTCGTGCACTTCTATATGGTTATGTATAGTGCCTTTATCGTAAGTGGCTATAAACATACTACGCACCCACAATTCGCCATTGTGCAGTAGGCAAAAGCTATCGTTAAAGCTTAATTTTCCTTCTCGTAGGCTTTTTACTTCACTGCCTAATAGCACTATACCCGCTGTATATTTTGTTTCTATAGCGTAGTGAAAGTAGGCCTGCCTATTGTTCATTTCTTTTGCCATCAGCATTGTTATTGCAAAAACAAAGCCAATGCCACAGTGGCATTGGCCGTATTATTTATTGCTAGGTTTATCCTCTAAGTAAGGCAAACAATTGATCTAATTTTTCCCGAATGGTTTTTCTATCAATAATGAAATCTAAAAATCCATGCTCTAATAAAAACTCACTACGTTGAAACCCTTCTGGTAAATCCTTTTTAATGGTTTCCTTAATTACTCTTGGGCCAGCAAAACCAATGAGTGCACCTGGTTCAGCAATATTCAAATCGCCCAACATACCAAAACTGGCGGAAATGCCGCCAAAAGTAGGGTCGGTCAATAAGGAGATATAAGGTAATTTGGCATCGGCCAGCATGCTAAGTTTACCGCTTGTTTTGGCCAATTGCATTAAGCTAAAAGCACTTTCCATCATCCGGGCACCGCCACTTTTGCTTATTACTAAGTACGGGCATTGGTGCTGTAAAGCTACATCTACGGCTTTGCTAAATTTTTCGCCCATTACACTACCCAAGCTGCCGCCAATAAATTCAAAATCCATACAGGCCACTACTAGTTTGGCGCCATTAAGGGTACCAAAACCTACCCGCATACTATCTTTCAAATCAGTTTTTGCGTGTATTTCTTCTAATCGTTTTCCGTAGGGCTTTAAGTCCGTAAAGCCCAAAAAATCTTTACTTACAATATTATCAAACAATATTTCGTACTGCTGCTCATCAAAAATCATATCGAAGTAGTCTACACTACTAATGCGATGATGATAATTGCACTTGGGGCACACATAAAAATTCTCCTCTAGCTCACTGGTGATGCATATATAATTGCACTGCGGACATTTATTCCACAAGCCTTCCGGCGTTTCTTTTTTATCGGCAGTACTAGTGGTAATACCTTTTCTTAACCGTTTAAACCATTTTCTTTCCTTTGGCTCACGGTCGTCGGCGGAAACTGCAACTGCCTCTTCGCCAGTTAGATTTATTTCAATATCTTCCTCTTTTCGCATAACAACTTGCTTTTTCTTCCGTTCAGTTGCAAATTAAACGCATAATCAACTTACATTCAAATCCTATTTTAACCATTTGGTAACACGAAAAAATGAATATGAAGCAGATAACGGTGTTTGGCGCAAGTGGTATGGTAGGTAAGGCCATGGTGCATACGGCTTTGGCACATAGGTACCAAGTAGTGGCTTTTGGACGGTCGCTGGACGATTTAGTGTTGTTTCAAGAAGGGTTTCCACAGCAGTTGCAATTGGTAAAAGGCTCCGTTTTTGAATTGTCGGATGTTAGTAAGGCGCTGAAAGGTTCCTCCATTGTATTAAGTGCGTTAGGTGGTGGTACCACAGGTGCCGATAAAACAAGGAGTTTGGGTATGAAAACTATAGTGGCTGCTATGCAAAAAGCCGCTGTGGAACGCATATTGGCATTGGGTGGTTTAGGGGTTTTACCGCATGCGGAATATGGTAGATGGGTAGATGATCCTTCCTATCCGGAGGAATATAAAGCTGTGGGCCATGAACACCTAAAAGCCTTTGAACATTTAGCTAATAGCCCATTACAATATAGTTTTATTTGTTCACCCAATATTGCAGCGGAAACTGCGGTGGCACCTTATTCCGTAGCGTACAATACTGCCCCAGTACCCAATAGTTTTGTAATAAACACGGGTAGTTTAGCCGATTATTGCATTCAAAATGTTTCCAATGAAGAAAGTTTTCGGCAATTGGTAGGTATTTGTAACCAAACCACTACTGTATGATGGCGTATCCTACCAAGGTAACCGAGGTAAATATAGATGAGGCTTTAAAGGCAAGTTTGCAGCAAAGCACCGAGGGGGTAACCATTGTACATTGTACCTATATTAATTTTTATCAGGAAACTGTGGGCGTACGTATTTGGCAGGAAACCGTTTTGGAGCCAGACAATGGCGAGGATGCTAAACTACTACACGCCATAGGAATTACGGTAGCACCAGAATGGATGTTTACCAATAAATACCATGTAAAATTTACCCTGATTTTTGAGCGTTTACCTAGCCAATGCAAATGGTTTAATATGGTAGAACGTATTAGTGAACAAGGGGCTTTTACGGTAATGGGAATTCAGCGGAATGAAAGCGATGTTTACCGAATAGACATTCAATAATTTGAAAATGCACCACATATTTAACCCTTAAATTTTTTGTATGAAATTTTTGAAAGTTGTAGTTAGTTTGCTAGTAAGCGTGGCTACGCTAGCACAAAAAAAGCCGCTCGACCACTCCGTGTACGATAGCTGGCAATCGCTAGGTGAAAGAACCATTAGTAAGCAAGGCAACTTTGTAGCCTACAGCGTAAATGTGCAAGAGGGCGATAACCAATTTTACTTGCAAAGCAATACTGGCAAGCTATTGGTTACTTTACCCAGGGTTTATCAATTCCAATTTTCTGCTAACGAAGCTTTTTTAGTAGGGAAAATTAGGCCTTTGTTTCAGGAAACAAGGCAAGCAAAAATTAAAAAGAAGCGACCTGATGAAATGCCAAAAGATAGTTTGGTAATTATAGAATTGGCTACGCAAAAAGTAACCAAAATAGCCAAAGTAAAAAGCTTTTCCTTGCCCGATGAGGGTGGCAATTTTGTAGCGTATTTATTAGAAAAAAATACCGATGTACCTGCCCCCGTGGTGCTAGATTCTGCGGCACGCTTGGCCCAAATGAATCGCTTGGCAGATAGCTTATTAAAAGTGGCCGATAGTTTGCGGTTAACTGCTCAAACCATTGCTGCTAGTGGTTTTAAAGCAGTGCAAAAAAGCGAGAATAAAATGGCAAAACCTGCCGCCCCTAAGGAAGACCCAATAGAAGAAGGCACGGAACTAGTAATAAGAAACCTAGCTACCCAAGCTGAAATAAAACACAAATTGGTTCAAGAGTACGGATGGGATAAAAATGGTAACCAATTGTTTATAGAATTTACCCGTAAAAACAATGTGGCTACCACAGTTAATGCAATAGCAGTGTGGCAGGCTAGCACGCAAACAGTAGATACTATACTGCGTAAATTTAACGATGCAAAAGCCTTTGCTTGGAGCGAAACAGGCAAGCAATTGGCGTTTACGGTAGAGCGTGATAGTGCAAAAAAAGAGAGTCAAAAATTTTATCAGTTGTTTTTATACCAAGGAAAAGATACCGCCAAAATGGTGGCTAACAGATTTTCCAAAGGGATGCCGGAAGGGTTTTCCTTCAATGAAAATACGGTAGTAAGTTTTAGCAAAAAGCAAGAAAAATTATGGGCTGGTATTGGTGCTGTATTGGCACCAAAAGATACCACCTTGCCCGATTTTGAAAGGGTAAGTGTAGATGTTTGGAACCATAAGGATGATTATTTACAAACCACACAGCTGTATAATTTAAACCGGGAACTACGCCGAACATTTTTAGTAGGAATAGTAAACGAAACGGTAGTGCCCATTGAGTCGCCCGTGTACACCAATGCCCGAATTACCGACGATGGCGATGGAAATACATTTTATGTAGTATGCGATACGGGTAAGCGTGTAGCTACACAATGGCAAGGTTTTGCTGTGCAAGATGTGTTTGCCGTGAATGCTACTACCGGCGAGAAAAAACTAGTACTAGCTAATTTTAAAGGCAGTTTGTACCCAAGTAGTACTGGCGATTTTTTACTGGGTTACCAAGAGCGGGAAAAACGCTGGTTTAGCTACCATGCACGTACACAGCAGCTGGTTACCATTGGTAAGGATATTACCACACCTACCTACGATGTAGAGAATGATGTACCCGACGATGCCAATGCTTATGGTGTAGCGAAATTTACTAAGAACGACGAGTGGGCTATTATTAAAGATGAGTTCGACTGGTGGCTGGTAGACCCCACAGGTAAAAAACCGAGTAAACCAATAAGTTGGTCGCAAGCAGCGGGTAGGGCGGCCAAAACTTCCATTAACTATGTGGAAGTAAACCGGGATGTTAAAACCATAGAAGCCAACCTACCTTTTACCGTAGGTTTTTATAACGATGTTACTAAGCAAAACAGTTTTGCTACCGCCGTTTGGGATGGAGCAACTGCAATGAAAGTAGTAGAGGCTATACCTGTAAAAGTGGCACACACATCGCAAGTAATAGCCAAAGCTAAAAATGCTTCCACCTTTGTTTACACGCAAGAAAATTACCAGCAGTCGCCCAATTTATTTGTGTACAATGCAGGTAATACCGTACAGCTAAGCAATACCAATACACAACAAGCTAACTACGTTTGGGGCACTGCTGAATTGTTTACATGGAAAGCCTATACAGGCAAGCAAACACAAGGTATTTTGTATAAACCAGAAAATTTTGATGCTACCAAAAAGTACCCGATGATTGTGTATTTCTATGAGCGAAATAACCAAACATTGCATCAATATCGTTCTCCGGCACCTACAGCATCGGCTTTGAATATTCCGTATTTTGTAAGTAATGGCTACATTGTTTTTGTGCCAGATATTTGGTACACCACGGGTAAGCCTGGCCAAAGTGCATTTAACTATATTGTTAGCGGTACAAGAGCCTTGGTAAAACTTGGATTTGTTGACAGTACTAAAATGGCCTTGCAGGGGCAAAGTTGGGGTGGTTATCAAGCTGCTCAACTAGTAACCCAAACACCGCTGTATGCAGCGGCATGGGCTGGTGCCCCCGTAGCCAATATGTTTAGTGCGTATGGCGGTATACGATGGGAGAGTGGATTAAACCGTCAGTTTCAGTATGAGAAGCAACAAAGCCGTATAGGTGCTACCATTTGGGGAAAGCCGAATTTATATATCGAGAACTCGCCATTGTTCCATTTGCCCAAAGTAAAAACCCCAGTGGTGATAATGCATAACGATGCCGATGGTGCAGTACCTTGGTACCAAGGTATAGAACTGTTTACGGCTTTGCGTAGATTACAAAAACCTGTGTGGATGTTAAATTACAATGGTGAAGCCCATAATTTATTGGAGCGTAAAAACCGAAAAGATATTCAAATAAGGCAGCAGCAGTTTTTTGATTGGTTGCTAAAAGGCGCCAAGCCTGCACCATGGTTAGAGAAAGGTGTACCTGCTATACAAAAAGGAAGAACCTTAGGTTTGTAATATAATATTTCCAAAATATAATAGTCCGCCTGAAGCAAATGCTAGGCGGACTATTTTTTTGCTAGGAAATGGTACTCGGGACTCAAAATTTGTATACGTATTTCTTCGTATATGGGTATTGTGTAATAGTAGTTTGTTTTTTAAGAAAATCTGTTTACATTTTTTTAACTAATTCAAATTTTTTAATATAATTGTAAGCATAACCATTACCAAGCTACAAACTAACCGGTATGAGACTATGTAAATTAAAAGCAACCTTCTGTGTTGCTGGCCTATTGATTGCCAAGTTCATTTTTGCCCAAGCTACTAACCCCATAAAGTTTGGCAAAGTTCTTCCTAAAGATTTTGATTTATCTGCTTACAACATCGATTCCTCGGTGGCCGCTGTAATTATTTCCGATGTAGGTGAAACTAGTTTTTTGGGTAACGCACATGGAGGTTTTTCCATTGAATTTGATCGTAAAGTGCGGTTGAAAATTTTGAAAACAAGTGGGTTATCAGCAGCTACCTTCAAATTACCGTTGTACATCGGTTTTGAATCGTCCGATAATGAAGTTATTCGCGGGCTAAAAGCACATACCTATAATTTAGAAAACGGGAAAGTGGTAGATGTGGCTTTGCCACGGTCAGATATTTTTACCGAGAAGCAAAGTAAATTTTGGAACGAGCAAAAATTCACCCTTCCATCGGTAAAAGTGGGTAGCATTATAGAGGTAGAATATACTATACAATCGCCCCATGTATTTAACCTACGCGAATGGTATTTTCAAAGCGAGGAACACCAAACACTATGGAGTGAGTACAAAATAGAAGTGCCGGAATTTTATAATTATGTAATTCTATCGCAAGGCTACATGCCGTACACCATAGAAACTAGAGACGATTCCAGAAAAACCTATAATGTGTTATTTTCGGAAGGAACCAACGCTACGGAGCGTAATCAAATAACTTCTGGTACCATTATCAAACGCTATGTAGTAACCAATGCACCACCGCTAAAGGAGGAGAGTTTTACCAGTTCTCCCGAAAATCATATTAAAAAAATTGAATTCCAATTATCGGAAGTAAG
>RDXK01000029.1 GCA_004292605.1 Bacteroidota bacterium | reverse complement strand
AAAACAGCCATTTATTAACGGATATTGTGCGGTATAACAACAAGGCGAAAAAGCTATTACCCGACTTTCTATACGAGTATGATGCTACTGGGCAATTGGTACAAACTACGCAGGTATTAACGGGGAGCAATAACTATTTTATTTGGAAATATAGTTACCAAGAAAACGGCCTAAAGTTAAAAGAGGAATGTTTTGATAAGCAAGGCTTGTTGGTAGGGTATGTTACGTACAGCTACATGTTTTAAGCTGGTTGAATGGAGGTATTAGCAATAGCCTTAAAGTTAAGCTTACTGCTCAAGGGATTTTTTATGAAAAGTGGAGACTTGGACTCGGTGATTTTGATTGATTTTTATAAACTGTGCAATTCTACTTCAAACAACTTCACAGACTAAGATACAATACGCAACAATTCAAGTTAAATTATTAGAGTACGGTCGAGTTAGACGATCCTAAAGCTTGATTCAGTTTGGAGGATTGAAAATCCTCTTTATCTGGTATTCGACATGCCCTGCGGAACATGTCGAATAGCGGCATATAACGTACTAACCCAGCGAAAACAGAATACACAAAATTTCAATACTTTTATATAGAAAAAAGCAAAGTAACATGAGATATGTAACCGTATACACTACCGACAAAGAATATAGCCACTTTATAGAATTGGCGAAGAACTTGCACTATGTGAAGAAAATTGAAACGGATGAAGAGCATAACGATACTATTCTGGAAAATATCAAAGCAGGACTAAAAGAAGTAAACCTTTTTAAAAAAGGAAAACTAAAAACTACTTCTGCAAAAGATTTTTTAAATGAGTTATAACATTCAGCTTTCCGAAAACTTTAAAAAGGAAGCCAAAAGGCTTACTAAAAAATACCCATCGCTAAAAAGCAGAGCTAACAGTACTGTTTACTGAACTAGAAGAAAATCCAACGCTTGGCACCTCGCTTGGTAATGATATTTATAAAATCCGAATTGCCATTGCTTCTAAAAACAAAGGGAAATCTGGCGGTGCAAGGGTTTTGTCGTTTGTTAAGGTTACGCAAACTACCGTACTGCTCTTTTCTATTTACTCCAAAGGCGAGGTAGATAACCTTACCGATAAGCAAATTCAAGAACTTATTAAGGACTATATATAAATCAAAAAACACTTACGGACTCTAAATTTATAGTCTTTCTTTTATCATGTTTAATCACCACTAACCGCGGAGTTAGGCCGTGCCGCTCTATGGATTTTTTAAAAAATGTAGAGACTTGGTCGCGGTGATTTTTGATTGATTTTTATCATTGGTAAAATTTAATTACCAAAACTTTCTGAATTCTTCACGATACAATTTCCGGCAATTCATGTGAAATTATTAGGTTGT
>RDXK01000221.1 GCA_004292605.1 Bacteroidota bacterium | reverse complement strand
CCTCCATAACTTATTAATGGTAGCGGTATACCAATGATGGGAAACAAACCAATGGTCATGCTTACATTCACAGTAAAGTGAAAAAAGAAAATACTTGCTACACAATAGGCGTACACCCTGCTAAACATGCTTCGTTGCCTTTCGGCTATTATCACTATCCTTATTAATAAAAATAGGTAGAGCATTAAAAATATAGAACAGCCTACAAAACCAAACGCTTCTCCCAAACTAGTAAAAATAAAATCGGTATCCTGTTCAGGTACATATTTGCCCCTTGTTTGGGTGCCTTTTAAAAAGCCCCTACCAAGCATGCCACCACTACCAATGGCTATTTTACTTTGGCGTACATTGTAATCATCGGGTTTATTGATTGGCTTTTCCGGATTTTTTAAAGCACTCCGATTTTTAGTACAGTCATAATCTTTTCCCACCATGCTGTATACACGGGTACTTTGGTAGCATTGTAACACATTATCAAAAATATAAGGTACCGCAAAACGCTGTATACCCACACATAAAAACCACACACCCACTATAATGGCTAGCAAGGTTTTATCTCGCTTTACTTGGCGGCGTAGTATATAAATTATCACAGCCGCTATTACGGTAAGTATAATGGCTAAGGTATTAGGCTCTACTATTAAAGTGGCTACCACTAGGGCACCAAAACTTATACCTAGAATTAGTATAAACGGTGGCAAACCTTCCCGGTACATTACTATAAAAAAGCTACCATACACCAAGGCCAATCCCGTTTCGTTTTGCAAAATAGACAATACGGCTGGTAGTAGCGATATGGTGGCGGCTATCAGTTGCGATTTTAGCTTACTAAAATCAGTATCCTGTATACTTAGGTATTTGGCTAATGCTAACGATGTAAATATTTTACAAACCTCGGCCGGCTGTAAATTAAAACCGCCCCCCATGGGTATCCAACTTTTGGAACCATTGATGTTTTTACCTATAGCAAAGGTGGCAATCATTAATAAAATACCTACTATGTATAGTAAATTGGCAAAGGTGGTGTATAGTTTACTATCGCTTAAAATAATAAATAAACCTACCACCAAACTAACCCCAAAAAATATCAGCTGCTTACTATGGTTAGCCTTGCCGCCTAAAAAAGTGGCTGTTAAATCGGCACTTGGGCGGTATTCCACCATAAAAATGCACAGTATACCTATGCACACTAGTATTAAGTAGGTAGCCAACACCGAAAAATCTATGCCTCTGGAAACTTGGTTATACTGCTTACTCATGCGTGTTAGGTAAAGTTTTGCGGCACCGCTTTAGGTGCTTTTTTGTTTTTGGGCTTCTGCTGTGGTAGGGCCGCAGGTTGTTTTTTGGCCGGACCAATAGGTTTAGGTTCCTGCTGCGGAAGTATGGGAACTAAAGTAGCCGTATCGCTTTTTTGTGGGTAAGGCTTACTCAAACGCTGTACGGTTTCTACCGTTGGCTGCTCCTCTATATCTACCGTATCCTTGGTTTCTGCTTGTTTTTGTTTTATAAGGTTAATGCTATCTTTTACCCGCTTAATACTATCTAAGCGGTTCATGGCTTTACGCATTAAGGGTGGTATTAAACTCATTTTTACCAAGCGTTCCTCCATGGGTTTTCTATCTGCCGCTATGCTGTCTTTCAAATATTTTTCTATTAATAAACTGGCTATAGGGGCGGCCGATGTAGCTCCATAACCTGCATTTTCGCACATTACGGCAATGGCTATTTTCGGATTATCCCTGGGGGCAAAGGCTCCAAAAAAAGCATGGTCTTTTTGTTTTTCGCCGCGGTAGGCGTTTTCCACGGTACCTGTTTTACCACACACTACTATGCCCGGCACTTTGGCGGCAGCACCTGTACCAAACTCCATAGTACCCTGCATACCTTGGTGCACTTCTTCAAAAATACTATCGGCTATGGGTAGCGTATGGTGTTTTACTCTAAACGGTTTTAATAGGCCAGTTTTATCGCCGCCTTCTATACTATCTATCAAATGTGGGGTGTAGTACCAGCCTTTATTGGCTATCACGGCCATCATATTGGCTAATTGTGTAAGCGTAGTTAACACCTCGCCCTGACCGATACTGTTACTTACAATATTGCAGCTTTGCCATTTTTTACCAAACACTTTATGGTAGTAAGGTGCAGCCGGTATAAAACCACGCTTTTCCGATGGTAAATCTACCCCCAACCTATGGCCCAAACCAAAGCTATTGGCATACTCATTAAATTTACCCAAGGCACTATCCTTACTAGGAAAAGCACCATTATCTATAGCTCGCCTAAATGCCACCGCAAAATAACTGTTACAACTTTTTGATATGGCTGGCACTAGCGTAAAGGTACCAGCGGCATGGCAGCCCATACGGCGGCCGCAGCCATAGTAGGCACCACCACAGCTTACGGTGCTTCTATCATCCATCACTCCTTCGGCCATACCCACTATACCCACAAATGTTTTAAAGGTAGAACCGGGTGAGTAGTATGTACCCACGGTACGGTTTAGTAGAGGTAAACGAGGATCGGTAAATAATTCACTAAAATGCCTTCTACGTTCGGGGCCAGTAAGGTAATTTGGGTCGTACGTGGGGCTACTTACCATAGCCAAAATGCCACCCGTTTTGGGGTTTATAGCCACTATGCTACCCACCTTATTGGTCATTAATTTTTCGCCTAGCTGCTGTAGTTCTATATCTATACTGCTGTATAAGTTTTTACCAGCTATGGCCACCGTATCGTAAGCACCATTTTCGTAGGCACCTTGTATACGACTTTTGTTATCTCTAATAAATCGTTTTACGCCACGTTGCCCCATCAGCACTTCCTCATAGCTGCGTTCTAAACCCGTCATGCCTGCATAGTCGCCCATTTCATAGCCTTCGCCTTGGTGTTTGCGTAAAAAACTGGTATCTACCTCGCCTATATAGCCTAGTACATTGGCAGCAGCACCAAATGGGTATCTACGCACGGGGCGTTCCGCCAAAATAAAACCCGGAAACTTGTACATATTTTCGTTTAGGCGGGCATACAGTTCTGGCGTAAGTAGGGGTTCAAATACGCTGGGTTTAAAATAGCTGTTTTTTATAATAGAGGTTAGCACACGCTTTTTAAAATCGGCCGTATCTATTCCTAAAATATTACACAGGGCAAACGTATCGGTACCTTTTATTTCGCTGGGGGTTACCATTAAATCGAACATAATGGTATTTTCTAATATGGCTTTTCGCTTTCTATCAAACACTATCCCTCTATCGGGGTATACCACTTTACGGTAAATGGCATTGCTTTCTGCCTGAATACGGTATTTGGAGGAGAACAATTGAAGGTTGAGCAATTGCCCAACAATTACCAAAAAAACCCCCAGAAATAATACTTGGATGATTCTACTACGCTGTTGATGCTGTACACCGGCCATACATGTGCAGGCAAAAGGGATGATATTTTTGCCCCGCTACACAAAGTTGCACTAATAACCCGTAAGCAAGTATTTGCTGTGTAGAAATATTTACCTGCTAGTGGCTTTTGCACAAAAAATGGCTCGCCTAAGCCGTAGATGAATCGCCTATTCGCAATTCTTGGCTAAGGAACATGCATAATTTTACTATATTCACTACCAAACTAAGGCTATGGCATCTTGGGCAATATATCACCAAAAAGGTGGCGTGGGTAAAACTGCCGCCAGTGTAAACCTAGCGTATTTGGCGGCTAGTAATGGTTATAAAACCCTGCTGTGGGATACCGATTCGCAAGCGGCCAGTTCCTTTTATTTTGAGCAGCAAGCACATACCAAACAGCAATCGAAAAAACTGTTTTTGCAGGATATAAGTTTGCTAGATGTGGCGGAAGAAACTGCTTTTGAAAACCTGTGGCTAGTAGCGGCCGATAAAAGTGCTAGCGAAGCCGATGTACTGGCTTATGAAATAAAAAATTTTAAGCGAAAACTTGGCCAAACCCTGAAGCTAGCTGCCAAGGAATTTGATTTGGTTATTATAGATTGTGCCCCCGGATTAAGCTATTTGCACGATGCTATTTTTGATGCGGCCGATGCCATTATTTTACCCACCATACCTACCACATTGAGCATACATGCTTTGGAGCAAGTGCAAGCACATTTTGCCGCCAAGGGTTTACCTGCCGAAAAAATGAAATGTTTTTTTAGCATGGTAGACCATAGAAAAAACCTGCACCACGAAACCATGCAGCAATACTATAAGCAAAAGCTATTTTGTAAAAGCTACATTCCGTATTTGAGCGATATAGAAAAAATGGGAATACAGCGGCAGCCCGTTACGGCCTATGCCCCTAATAGCTATGCCAGCCAATGCTACACCGATGTTTGGAAAGAATTAAAGAAACAATTTTTATAACGTTTAACCCTTTTGTATATGCACAAACATGTTACCAGCTGGTACAGCCCCCATTTAAACAAAGAAATGCCCATAGCCACCTATGGCCATTTTGGAGCAGCTATATTACTAATACCTACCGCCGCCGCCGATTTTGAAGAGTACGAGCGTTTTCATTTAATTAGTGCTATTAGTCCGTACCTAGAAACAGGCAAGTTTAAAGTGTATAGCATAGATAGTATTAACAAGGAAAGCTGGATGAACAATGAAATGCAGCCCGAGCATAAAGCCATACGCCAAAACCAGTTTAACCAGTATGTGTTTAATGAAGTGATACCTTATATAAAAAATAGCAGCAGCCCCGATACGTTTATTTTTACTTGTGGTGCCAGCTTTGGTGCCTTGCATGCTATGAACTTATTTTTAAAACGCCCCGACGCTATTAATGGCTGTATAAGCATGAGTGGCGTGTACGATTTAACGGAATACACAAAGGGGTATTGGGACGATCAGGTTTACTTTAACAGTCCGTTCCACTATGTACCTAATTTACACGATGCTTGGTATATGGATAAAATAAAAGCCAGTCACCACATACATATTTACACGGGCAGCGGTGCCTATGAAGACCCGACGGCCAACCAAAAATTTAGTCAGGTTTTATGGGATAGAGGTATTTGGCACGACTTACAAATTTGGGGAACCGATATTACGCATGATTGGCCCACATGGCGAAAAATGTTACCCTATATTTTAGGAGCAAAATTTTAATTACTTTGTACACCACCGCAAAACGGTGGTTTTTTTATGATAGAAATTTTACCCGCCGCAGCCGAACATACCGCAGATGTACAGCAGCTATTTAAACAATACTTGGCCGAGCTGAATGAGGATATTTGCTTTCAAGGATATGAAGTAGAATTTGCCAACCCTTTGGGGTTTTATGAAACCCATGGTGGGCAAGTATTATTGGCATTTCATCAACAGGAAATAGTGGGCTGTGTGGCCTATAAAAATAGGGAAGAGGGCCGTGCCGAAATGAAACGACTATACGTGCCACCACCATATAGAAAATTGGGGGCAGGCAAGCTATTGGTACAAGCGGTGGAAAAAGCCGCTCAGGCAAAAGGCTATACTACTATGGTGTTAGATACACTGGAAAGGTTGGCCGCCGCGGTAAAGCTGTACCAGCAGCTAGGCTATGGCCCCACACAGGCCTACTACCACAATCCACTACCCGGTGTACTGTATTTTGAAAAGAGGATTTGAGTGAGGGGCTATATATTGATACCGAATCGCTTTAACTTCTTTAGTGATTCAAATGCCTTTATTAGCGCTTGCTCCTTTACATTTTCTTTCTTCGCAAGTGACGTTTGCACAGCTCTAACATTTGCCAACTCAATACTGTTAAAAATATTTGTTTGGTGGGCGATGTCAATAAACCGTTTCCAGTCATCTTTTGAAACCAACTTGAGTCGATCATAAATAAATTTAATTTCAACCGGGGGAGCTTCATCAAGGCTAGATAAGGACCTTATCTCATCAACAATTTGTGGTGACGAAGCAACATAAGCTAGAACCTTATTCCCAAAATTTATCTCCGTTGTTTTCAAATTTCTACCATTTCTCAGGCTGCTCACTAAATCGAACGCAACGGACCACTCAAAATCGTCAAGCTTGGTTAACTCAAGATGGTGCCGAAATCCATCCCAAAATTTCAATCCCATTTTTTGAATTTCACTTACAATGAAAACAGAATCTTCAACACTATTCGTGTCTATCTCCTTTTCATTTTCTCTTTGAATTTTTTCTTCTTCTGATATCAAATATTCCTTCAAAATCGACGCCAAATCTTCTGAGTATAAGGTGTTTTTTAATTTTTCCCAAGAACTAGAACGCTTTGCATACTCAGAAATCAAACTACCGCTAGCTTCTGAGATTAAATGATTATATACAAAAACAAGTAACTTCCATATATGGCTATTTAAGAATTCGTCTGTTGTCTGTTCCTCATAAATTTTCCATAAATCAAGTCTGTTTTTTGTAAGAAAGTGTAGGTAAGAAATCGTATAGGCAACCGTTAATGCTTTCAAATTAGTATCACCGATTGCATCAACATTCTTTCTGCCAAAAAGCTTATCTGTCACTTTAAAAAGAATAGCGTTAGCAATCAACTTTCTATAAAAAAATTCTCCCGGTAATTTGCTTTTGTTAACTAAATCAATAATCTTTTTTGTGTAGTGAATAAAGTTTTTCTGCGAACCTTGTGCTACAAAATGGGGCTCAAGTTCCCAACCGTTGATAAATTTTGCAACGTCCGATTTTACAAACCTCAGAGCTGATGGATTTTGCTCCTTAAAAGCTCTTTGTTGCGCTGGAGTAAGTTTGTTCAGCGTTTCTCGATACTGTCCGTTTGCACGCTCAAAAAACCATAAACGAGATTGATTTTTATTGTCAGGATTGACTACATACTTTTTCCTTGATAAATTTTCGATATAAACGAAGTATGGATTGTTGGAGGATAAATCTAATTCAGAAACTTTATTTTGGCTATTTGCAAAACGAGAAATATAAGGAACTTCAACGTTTTTTTGTTCTTTGTCTTTGATTACTGTAAGTTTCATTTGAACAAAAATTTTGCTCAAATCAGCATCTTTAAATTTCTTTTGAGTGTGGTAAAGTGAGGCGGTTGTTTGTCCACCATTCACAATTTGAAAGTCGTGAAGTTTTGTAATTAAAAGTTGATTATTTATGATTTTTGTTTCAACACTTTCCGCTGTTGCTGTAATACCATTATTGTATGGCAAAAACATTTGCGGTTTTGTACGAATTGTATCTCTAATTCCTTTATTGAATTTTCCTGTCTGACCTAAAAAGGCACGAACATTACTTTCCAATAATTCGTTTGAATATTCCTTATACAGCTTTGCTAAAATTTCGCCTGGTACGATTGCTAAATAACAATCATACATTTCGTCGATACTTGGAACTTGCAAACATTGTAAACCCTTTCCGTTTTCTGTAAAACTATCAAATTCTATTTCTATCGGCTCGTGAACGCTGTTAGATTCGTTGATTTTGAACAAACGTGCAACATCCCAAGTATGAACAAAAACATCTGCATCAGTAATTT
>RDXK01000220.1 GCA_004292605.1 Bacteroidota bacterium | reverse complement strand
GCCCCATAAAATTTCTTCCTCCATTTTTCGGTACACATATCCAACAAAATGTACTTGGGGGCAAATTCAAATAGGGTAGAATTGGGTTGGTACACCAAAGCTTCTATTTGGTTATAATCGGCCTCCCACAGCTCCGTGGTAAGGCCTGCGGCTTGATGATAACCCTTGATGGCCGTGGCTAACATTTGCGAAGCACTGTTGGCCAAAAGAGAAACTTTGATGGCTGTAGGCTCTACGGTGGCGTTTTTAGCCAGTTTTTTTAGCTGTTGAAAAGTGTACAAACTATGCTGGGTTTAAAGGTTGCCAAATAGGGCTTTGTACAATTGCTTTTCGTTTTCGCTGGGTGCAAATTGCTGGTGAATACGTGCAAACCGATTGCGGTGTGTAAAAAAGAAATCGGCTACAGAACTAGCACTGGTAGAAACCACCACCACATCTGGCTCTAAATATTTTGCTTTTTCGGTATATAAACTAATATAATCGTTTACGGTGTAGCCAATTTGGGTACAATTGTACACATCTACTTGTGGCAGCTTGGTTTGTAGCAAAGAGGTAATCATTTCGTTGTTTTCCAAAAATGGACAGTACAAATTACTATCGCCAATAAACACAAAACGTTGTTTGGTTTTCGGGAACACAGGTTCGCTACTCATTCGCATACCTTTACTATTGGTTACAAGGTGGTAAGGCAGGTTCTTATTGCCATCCAAAACTTCATCTAAATTGGGCTCCAAATCGTTAAAAGTGCTGGGCCTTTCTTTGTAGGTGGTTGGGTTTTTGTATTGGGCTAATTGCTGTATGGGAGCCACTAAATAGTCCGCAACTAAACTAGCACCTTTTTTACTCCAATGCCCATCCTTGGGGTATTGTGTAATTTCCAATGGTGTATGCGATTTTGTAGCTACTCTAGCATCTATTACATCTATATTATTTTGCTGGGCTGTAGCGGCAATAAAGTTCATGCCTATGCTTTCCGCACCTTGTGTTTGGGTATGTACAGCAGGCGATAATAACAGCAATACAAAATGTGCTCCAGATTTTTCTACCGAATCTCTCAAAGCCACCAAATGCTGGGTATACTTTAGTTTCAGCTCATCGAACACTTTAGCTCCAATGGCTCCTTTCGATAAAATATCGGATGGCGGACCGGGTACTTTTGGGTAACGATCGATCAATGGATTTTCCGAAACATCTGCGTAAGTACCGGCGGGTCGTGCTGGATTATCAAGAACGTTTATCGACGTATCATCGGCAGAAACCTCTGGAGTGCTTTCGCATCCTAGGCAGGCTACTATCAGCAGTAGCGACATTGTTTTTTTAAGCATATTAGTTGGTTTGTTTTGGTTCTAAAATGTGTAAATGGTATAGTTACCAAGCAGCTTATGTATTGTTAAATATATAACTCAATATCTGTATGTTTAAAATTTAAAATAATAATACTCTCTGCTAGAGCTTTGTTTGTTAAAATACACCATGGCTACAATTAATAGAGCATACAAAATAGCAAGTAGTATCACGGAAATGTACTTGTGTTCAACCAAGGAGGTAAACTTTTTATTTTTTGCTAGGGAACTACTACTGGGCATGCAGGCAAGTACCCAAGTTTGGTTGGTATACAAAGCTTCCACTAAAAATAGTATAGCTACCCATTTTAACTGACTATAAATAAAGAACTGCGGAGCACTAGCTTTATGTAGCGAGAACATTTGCCCACAATAACTCCAAGCCTGCTGCAGCGTGTTGCTTTTAAACACTACCCAAGTAACTAGTAGAAATACTAAAATGATGCCATAAGAACCAAAAGAAAAAAGCCAGGATGGGATAGATTTTTTTAACTGCTTGCGTGTTTTTTTTGTACCAATTTCTATGGCCAAGGCCGTACCGTGTAGCAGCCCCCAAACCACAAACGTAAACCCTGCACCGTGCCAAATGCCACTAACCAAGAAAGTGATTAAAATTCCTACGATGGGAGCCCACATACCCCAATCGCGTTGAGCAATTACGATGGGTGTGAAAATATAATCATTGAACCAAATGGTTAATGAGGCATGCCAACGTTTCCAAAAATCTTGCAAGTTTTTGTAGAATAATGGTCGCTGAAAATTTTGAATAATGTCAAATCCTAAAGCCTTGGCTACGGCATACGCCATATCGCTATAGCCCGAAAAATCGGCATAAATATGTACACCTATCAAAAAGGCACCAATCATAAGGTTCAGGGCTCCAATACCTTCAAAGTTGCTTAGGCAGTATTGTGTAGTAAGTTCAATATTATCGGCCACTACTATTTTTTTGAACAAACCCCATAAAAAAATGCCGGCTGGTTGCTGTACATTTTCTAGGAAATTCCAGCTGGTGGGCTTTTTAAATTGCGGCAAAAGTTCGGTACTTTTTGCAATAGGGCCTATGAGCAAATGTGGAAAAAAACTTATATAACTAGCAAATGTTACTAGGTTTCGCTCCGCAGGTGTTTTTTGTTGGTATACATCTACCACATAACCTACACAGTTAAACGTGTAAAAGCTTATACCTACTGGTACTAGTATGTTCCAAGCACTCCAAGTATTGCCCAAGAACGGGGAAATAATTTCTCCCAAAAAGTTGGTGTATTTCACAAACAGGAGAGTAGCGATAACGCTAACCACCGACAAAGCCAGCACCGCCACATTTTTTTTCACTTCCACAAGTCTACCCAGTACGTAAGTGAGTAATACTATACCACCCAAGTACATGGGAAATAAGGCATGTAGCCGACTATAAAAGTAAATGCTCGCTGCTAGGAGTACCACCTGCTGAGCCAAACGAATTTTGTAAAGTGCCCAAAAGCACACGTAAACCACGCAAAAAAATATAGCAAATGCGTACGAGTTGAACAGCATAGTCAGTTTTGTTGGCACAAATTAAGGTAACAAATCCCTTCCAACAAATTAGAAATATTTACGGTAGTAACAGTGCTTACAAAGCAATAAGGCTACGGTACATTACACAAAGGCCTGCTTTAACTGATCTATCAATGCTGTTTCTACCATTTTACCAGCCTCTTGCAGCATATTGGTAAATGCACGGGCGCTGCTAATGCCATGACCAATAATTACGGGCTTGTTAATACCTAAAATAGGTGTACCTCCATACTCTTCGTAATGAAAGCGTTTAAAGTAGGCATCATCTGCCACACCTCTGGCCTCCGCCACTTCGTACAGGGTTTCAGCTAATTTTAGAATCACGTTGCCTGTAAATCCATCGCACACAATTACATCGGCCTTATCGTTAAAAAAGTCACGCCCTTCCACGTTGCCTACAAATTGTAGTTGGGTATTTTGTTGTAATAAAGGGTAGGTAGCTTGTGCAAGTGCATTGCCCTTACCTTCTTCTTCCCCTAGGTTTAGCAGCGCTACTTTTGGCTGTGCTACACCATACATATTTTTTGCATAAATGCTGGCCAATACGGCAAATTGCTCTAAGTATTCTGGCTTACAATCGGTGTTTAAACCTACATCGCTCAATAGGCCTGTTCCGCCGTTTAGTTTGGGTAAAATAGTGGCTAGGGTAGGGCGTAATACGCCAGCTATGGGTTTTATAAACAGCATAGCACCTACTAACATGGCACCCGTGTTACCAGCACTAATAAATGCGTCTATTTCGCCGGTGGCCAATAATTGGTAGCCAATGGCGATACTGCTTTTGGGCTTTTCTTTAAATGCCTTAGTGGGGTGTTCATGGTAGCCAATGGTGCTTTCGGCATTTACAAAACGAAAGAAAGGTGAAGAATTAAGTGTATCCGACAATAGCGGCTTTACTACTAACTCTTCACCTATACCCCAAACTGTTTGCTGTGTTTGGGCAATAAAATGTTCTATACCTTGTAATGCGGCTGCTGGAGCAAAATCTCCACCCATTAAATCTATTCCAATGTTCATGGGCGAAAGGTAAGCATTGCCTACCATTTGGGCAACAGCTTTAGGGCTTGTACTAGGCTTTTAAAGGAGCTTTTTCAGCTACTAATTTGCCTTTGTAGTACAATTTTCCTTCGCTTACATGTGCACGGTGGCGTACATGTATTTCACCTGTGGTAGTATCTTTACTTAATGTTACAGTCTCGGCTTTGTAATGCGTTCTTCTTTTTGCACTTCTTTGTTGAGAATGTCTTCTTTTTGGATTTGGCATAACCTATATTTAAACTATCAAAAACTATTTCTTGTCCTTTAATTTTTCCAACGCTTTCCAAATGGGGTTTACGCTTGGCTCATCTTCCGATTCCAGCCTCAGTGCTTGCAATTTTTCTAAAACTTCTTGGTTGCAGCCGCTTTGCCCATCGGGTAAGTTTTCGCAATAAATTTGGTGCGGTAAGCTTAACGCTACAAATTCATACAACCAATCTGCCACAAATAAATGACTCTCGGTTCTTGCCAAATAATAAATATCGGCATCTTCCTCTGTTTCATTCATCTGCTGTGGATTCTCTACCAATTTTACAATCATGTTAAATTCATCCCACAATTGTACTTGAACATCGTTACCACATCTATCGCAAGTGGCCGCCACTGTTCCTCCTACTTCAAACTTTAGCTGTAAAAACCCCGCATTTTTTTGCAGTGTTAGTGTTACTGTTATGTTTGAGTCGAAAAACTGACTAGCCTTGTAAACCTCAAAGAAACTTTTTCCTAACTTGTATTCGTATGTGTGATTCCCGATTGTAAGGCCTACAAATGCGATTTCATAATCCTTTTTACGGTACATAAAAACTTTTAGGGAGTGCAAAAGTATAAAATACGTGTATAATAGCCAAAACTAATAATTTTCACCTATTTTGCTGCCCCAGTAATTTCACCCTAATGCAAGAAACAAGGCGGTCGCTGATAACCAGCGCTGTAATTCTGATTCTATTTTTTATTGGTCTTGGTGTACTATCCACCTTTCCCGAGTACGTGGAAGAGTACTACAGTAGTAACTTGTACATAAGCATTGCCCAAGCACAGCGATTTATTTCCGGGTTTTTACCTTTTGCCGTAGGCGATGTGGTGTACACACTCTACGCTATTTGGTGGTTGGTAACGCTGATAGATGTGGTAAAAGCAGTTTCCAAAAAAACGCTTTTAGCCCGTAACTTTTGGATGGAAACCAGTTATAACATTCGCCAATTTGTATTCATCATCATCGTATTTTACCTGTTATGGGGTATCAATTACCAGCGGTACGGTATAGCTTATCAAATGAACCTTACCGCCAAGGGATTCCAACCAATGGAATTAAAGCCACTCGGAAACGAAGTAGTACAAACACTCAATACGATACGTGCAAAAATAAAACCGGGCAAAATACACAAGCCAAGAAGTGCCCAAATGTACTCGTCTATCGCTACCGCTTACAGCGATATGGCTTTAGATTATGAGTTTATCAGCTACGAATACCCATCTATCAAAAACAGTTTGTATGGTGGTTTGATGGCCAAATTCGGTATTAGTGGCTATTACAATCCATTTACAGGCGAGGCCAATGTAAACAACAAATTGCCTTCTTTTATAGTACCCGCCGTGGCTGCCCACGAAGTAGCCCACCAAATAGGATACGCCAGCGAGGATGAAGCAAGTTTTGTAGGCTATTTAAGTACTCGCTACACCGTAGACCCATTGATAGTGTACAGCCAAACCTTAGATTTATATTTTCATATACTTAGGGAAGTGGGAAGGGTAGATACTGCTTTGGTAAAACAATGGCAACAGCAGCTACACCCCGGCGTAAAACAGGATATTGCTGAATACAGAGAATACCTTCAAAACAATGAATCGTTCCTTAACGGATTATCGTCCGCCGCTTTCGATGGTTTTTTAAAAGCCAACAGTCAGGAACAAGGTATCCAAAGCTATAACCTAGTGTTAGAGTGGGTGTTGGCTTTCCGAAAAAAGAATAAACATTTGTACGATCTTAAAAAGCTCGAATACCAAGATTATCAGGAAAATCCCGACGAGGAGAAGACAAGTAACAAGCCCACAAAACCAAAAAAATCTGGCAACAAAAAGGCAAAAGAGACCGAGAACGCCGATGTACTATTGGAAGATATTGCTCCCGACAAAACCGCACCGGCAACGGATACCACTAACCAGTAAAATAGTTTCTAGTCTACCTGCACCAAACTATTCACCGCTATATTGAAAAAGTTCGGGATGATATGGCTGTAGGTCCATAAAATCTTATCAGGATCGTTCAATTGATCAATCATGCTTTGCCATTTTTCCTCTCCGTGATTCTCGATTACCACTTTACGGCGTTCGGCAGTTTGTAAATGTATGCTCATACCTATAGCATCCGCCTCCGGGTGAAACTGTGTACCCACAAAATGCTCGCTAAAACGCATGGCCATAATGGCACGTTCGTAGGGTACATGCGGACGTTCTTTTTCTATGGCTAATACCTGCATTCCTTTTTGGGCTAATACATCCTCATTGGGTTGTATCACTTGAAAATCTCTACTGTCTACCACATAAAACGGGTCGTTCAAACCTTCAAACACCGGTTCTGTTTCACCAGCATCCTGTAAATGCACCGGAAATACGCCAAAAGCGGTGCTTTTTCGTTGGCAAACTTCGCCTACGTTGAAATAGCGACAAGCCAATTGAAAACTATGACAAATAAAGAAAATCTTCTTTTTGGGGTAGTTGGTATGTTCAGCGTTCCATTCCTCCACAGAGCGTATCCAAGCAAAATATTTGTTTTCCCACTCGCTGCCTTCGCTTTCTAATGGCGAACCCGGCCCACCTGTGGAAATATACATGTCAAAACTAGTATCGGGCACTTCTAAGGCATTGCGTACCTCAAATTCTTGGAAACTAACGTCCAATTGTTTTTGCTCGCCCCATTGGTTAATCAACTCTCTAATGCATCGCATACCTTGGTTGGCAGCACCTGCATACATATCTAAAATAGCTATTTTTATTTGCATATATTCTATCAAATCGTAAACAAAATTAGGTTATTGTCAAACGTTTAGTTAACAATAACCTAACAAAATTTATACAGCCCCTGTTTATAAATAGCTCAAATTGGTTTTGGGCGTCAAGGTTTTCAGCGTTTCTAGCATCAATTTAATGGTGTTTTCTATATCGCTTTTGTGTATCATTTCCACCGTAGTGTGCATGTACCGCAGTGGTATAGAAATCAATACACTTGGGCATCCATCATTGGCATAGGCAAAACTATCCGTGTCGGTGCCAGTACTTCTGCTCAGGGCTCTCCATTGCACTGGGATACTATTTTTTTCTGCTACCGCCTCTACCAAATGCAATAATTTGTTTTGAATAGCAGGACCATAAGCTAACGACGGGCCTTTACTGCACTGCACATCGCCTTCAATTTGTTTGTTAATTAGCGGTGTACTAGTATCATGTGTAACATCGGTAACAATTGCTATGTCGGGCTTTATTCGGCGGGCAATCATCTCTGCACCACGCAGGCCTATCTCTTCCTGCACGGCGTTTACCACATACAATGCGTAGGGGAGTTTGGTGTTGCTTTCCTTTAGC